>JBHPCX010000140.1:0-7961 GCA_042573485.1 Thermodesulfobacteriota bacterium
AAGGCGGGAATCCATTTTATATATTAAAATCCAAATGGATGCCCGTTTTCACGGGCATGACGGCGAGTTAAAATATTTCCTCTAAGATAAAAACAAACACGGTACCAACTTATTTTGGACCCTTATCTTACCGGATTATCTTTGAGTATTTACTCACTCATACAAAAGGATTGGTATTTTTCTCATATCCTATTGTGGATGAAGGCTTCATGCCGTAATCATGACCGGGCCATAGGACAGTATCTTCAGGAAGAGTCATGAGTTTTTTATTTATGGAATCCATATACTCCTCATAATCACCGCCGGGAAGATCAGTTCGTCCAATTGCCCCGACAAACAATGTATCACCTGCAAATAGATTCCCATCTCCATAAAGACAAATCCCTCCGCGGCTGTGACCGGGAGTATGAATAACTTTCAGTTTTACATCACCGATGACAATTTCATCGTTATCCTTTACATGAAGATCAGCATCAGGTGACGGAGCAAAACCCATCTGGGCGGCATGGTTACGCCCTTCCTGTGAATTGAATAATTTATCATCCTCCTCATGCATTACTATTTCTGCACCGGTCAATTCCTTTACCCTTGCATTACCCCCGGTATGGTCCGGATGGCCGTGGGTGTTTACTATATACTTCAGGTCAAACCCCTTTTCTCTGATCTTTTCAACAAGATAGTCTTCATCTCCTGCCGGATCAATTACCAGGGCCTCTTTTGTATTTTCGCACGAAATTATGTAGCAAAACACATCCATGAATCCGACTTTTACCTGTTCAATTTCCATTATCCTCTCCATTTGTTAACTACAGTTAAAGTTAATTTTACTAAAGAACAATCAACTCATGGTTAAACTGAATATAGGATATTCCCTGTCTTTTTCCAAACCGCCACCCTGCCACTCTTCATATGAGAAGGAGTACTTATCAAGCAGGTTAAGGTCTGACTGCCTGTTTATTATTTTTTCAATATCTTTCCCCGGATCTTCAGAAAAAAAAGGAAAGAATAATCATCTTCAACCCAGTTGCCGATGAATTCCCTTCCCAGTTTTTTTTCATGCTCACAGCTAAAGACACCATCAACATGATAAATAAAAAGATTTTTATAGGGACAGCTTCCAGCGTCGGTAATCAACTTATATATCCCCGTTAAAAACAAGCTTAATGTCGCAGAATTTCTTCAAAAAATGCCATTTCGAGGTGCATTATTGTAAGGGCACGATGCATCGTGCCCCTACCCTAAGTGACTGGACTTCATCAACCAAGAACTCTCTCAGAGCTCATCCCGTCATAGCTTAAATGCGCATGTGAATTTATCCCGTTATGATTTAAAAATGGGAATCGAGATGACATGAAATTATAGGGCTCTACACTACAGACTAAAATCGAATTCTCTTCCATTCTTTTGAGATCTCATTATCATTACTTTACAAAGATCATACATAACTTTAAATGGCTGAATATCAGTAATACTGTAAACAAAACGTCCATTATCCATGGCTATAGATTCAGGGTCATCACCATTCTCAAGCCTGTCCATAGTATCATTGTGATATCTTTCAGTGGATTCCATTGCTTTTTGAAGGTGTTTGATCACATCTCCCTCAATAATGCAGTTATGGCTTAACACCGCGCGTTTCGCGGGAAGGGATGCAAGTTTTTTAATACTGTTACAGTATCCCTCGAGTGAAACAAAATAGTTCGGCCAGAAAGCATCTTTTTCGGGGACATAAAAACCGGTGGCGTCTCCTACAATAAGAGTGCCTTCCTTCTCTTCAAAAAGAGAAATGTGGCAGTAGGAATGCCCTGTTGTTTCATAGACATTCCAAACCACACCATTTCCCAGATCAATAGTGTCACCTTCCTTGACTGTCTCATCAAGTTGAAAAGTATAGTCGTCTAGCGGCGGCGGCAGGTCATCTATTTCTCCTTTTGCCCTCATAAGCTGCGCTATTCCTGTATCAACCAGCAAAAACTCATAAAATAATTCATTTTTACTGAATACTCTTTCAGCATTGGGGCTTGCCAGAAGTTTTACATGAGGCCATTCCCTTTTAAAAAATGGAATGCCGCCAATATGATCCGCGTGAGTGTGTGTTAGCACAATATATTTAATAGCTTCAGCAGGATCAATGCCCAGGGATTTTATCTGATCAACAATTATCTCAAATGTCGGACCGGTTCCACCCTCGATAAGCATGCCAATTTCACCTATGGAAAGAAACGCGGGAAAGGCTGGTGTGCCCAGCTGGTAAAAATTTTCAGCCACTTCAATTGGGGGATGTTGTTTGATATTCATTTAATGTAAATCCTCCTTCTGATAATTATGTAAGACTGGTGTTGTGCCATGCGTCAACTGTCATCTCGACTGAAAGGAGAGATCTTACTTATAAAAGAATTTAAAGATTTCTCCCGTTGGTCGAAATGACACATAGAGACAATAAATCGTTAACACGACACTAGTAGAAAAACAAAAAAAACGCCTGAGCGTGTGCCCGGCGTTTTTTGACCTGTTTATTCACACACGCTATTTTTTACAGGCCCTCCCCATAAAAAAGCAAAACCCAAAAAAATTTTTAATAGCGTGATATTCCATCATTTTTTCCCTTTGGCGCAAATCTTACATTTCATGTATTCTTTGTCAACATAAAAAAGTTCCGGCAACGACCTACTCTCCCACACAGTCGCCCATGCAGTACCATCGGCGCTAAAGAGCTTAACTGACCTGTTCGGGATTGGAACATAGTGACTTCTTCGCTATGGTTAAAAAAAAGCCCCTCGACGAATCAAGGGGCTTTTAATATAAAGTTCCGGCAACGACCTACTCTCCCACACAGTCGCCCATGCAGTACCATCGGCGCTAAAGAGCTTAACTTCCGTGTTCGGTAAGGGAACGGGTGTGACCTCTTTGCCATAGCCACCGGAAACATTTAAAACTAATAACTAAAATACAGAGATATATAATTTAATAAGGTTAAAAATGGCCAAGCCTCACGACCTATTAGTACCAGTTAGCTGAATATGTTACCATACTTACACACCTGGCCTATCAACCTCGTAGTCTACAAGGGGTCTTCAGCTCTGTGTTGCCACAGAAAGGGATATCTTATCTTGGAGTTGGCTTCCCGCTTAGATGCTTTCAGCGGTTATCCATTCCGAACGTAGCTACCCAGCAATGCCGCTGGCGCGACAACTGGAACACCAGAGGTTCGTCCATCCCGGTCCTCTCGTACTAGGGAAAGATCTCCTCAAATATCCTGCGCCCACGAAAGATAGGGACCGAACTGTCTCACGACGTTCTAAACCCAGCTCACGTACCGCTTTAATTGGCGAACAGCCAAACCCTTGGGACCTGCTCCAGCCCCAGGATGCGATGAGCCGACATCGAGGTGCCAAACCGCATCGTCGATGTGAACTCTTGGATGCGATAAGCCTGTTATCCCCGGAGTACCTTTTATCCGTTGAGCGATGGCCCTTCCATTCGGAACCACCGGATCACTAAGACCTAGTTTCCTACCTGTTTGAGATGTCTCTCTCACAGTCAAGCTCCCTTATGCCTTTACACTCTACGGCTGGTTTCCAATCAGCCTGAGGGAACCTTCGCGCGCCTCCGTTACTCTTTAGGAGGCGACCGCCCCAGTCAAACTACCCACCAGACACTGTCCCCAACCCGGATAACGGGTCAAGGTTAGAATTCTAAACTAACAAGGGTGGTATTTCAAGGGTGACTCCACCACGACTGGCGTCGCAATTTCAAAGTCTCCCACCTATCCTACACACACTAGCCCAAAATCCAATGTCAAGCTGTAGTAAAGGTTCACGGGGTCTTTCCGTCTTTTCGCGGGTACGCGGCATCTTCACCGCGAATTCAATTTCACCGAGTCCCTGGTTGAGACAGTGGGGAAGTCGTTACACCATTCGTGCAGGTCGGAACTTACCCGACAAGGAATTTCGCTACCTTAGGACCGTTATAGTTACGGCCGCCGTTTACTGGGGCTTCGGTTCCAAGCTTCTCTACCCGAGGGTAAATAACAAGTCCCCTTAACCTTCCAGCACCGGGCAGGCGTCAGACCCTATACATCGTCTTGCGACTTAGCAGAGTCCTGTGTTTTTAGTAAACAGTCGCCACCCCCATTTCTCTGCAACCTCCTTCGGCTCAAAAAGTAAATTTAATCACCTAATGGAGGCATACCTTATCCCGAAGTTACGGTATTAATTTGCCGAGTTCCTTAACCAGAGTTCTCTCGAGCGCCTTAGGATACTCACCCTACCTACCTGTGTCGGTTTGCGGTACGATCACCACATCAACTCGCTAGAGGCTTTTCTTGGCAGCATGGGATCAGCCAGTTTATGGGATAAATCCCTCCTCATCACTTCTCGGCGTTGAATAAGAGAACGGATTTACCTGTTCTCTCCGCCTACCAGCTTGAATCCGGACGTCCATCACCGGAATGGCCTACCCTTCTGCGTCCCCCCATCACTCAAACGTTAATATGGTGGTACAGGAATATTAACCTGTTTTCCATCGCCTACGCCTTTCGGCCTCGGCTTAGGGATCGACTAACCCTGAGAAGATTAGCTTTACTCAGGAATCCTTAGGTTTACGGCGAGCGGGTTTCTCACCCGCTTTATCGTTACTCATGTCAGCATGATCACTTCCATTCAGTCCACCGGTTCTTACGATCCGGCTTCAGCCCGGAATGGAACGCTCCCCTACCATTGAAAAAATCCGAAGATTTAATCAATCCGCAGCTTCGGTAATGTGCTTAAGCCCCGTTAAATTTTCGGCGCAGAATCACTTGACCAGTGAGCTGTTACGCTTTCTTTAAAGGGTGGCTGCTTCTAAGCCAACCTCCTGGCTGTCTGTGCGTTTCCACCTCCTTCTCCACTTAGCACATATTTAGGGACCTTAGCTGGCGATCTGGGCTTTTTCCCTCTCGACCACGGAACTTATCTCCCGCAGTCTGACTCCCATAATAAAAGTTAACGGTATTCGTAGTTTGGTTAGGTTTGGTAATCTGGTAAGACCCCTAGCCCATCCAGTGCTCTACCCCCGTTACTTAATTTATGAGGCTATACCTAAATATATTTCGGGGAGAACCAGCTATCTCCAGGTTTGATTAGCCTTTCACTCCTATCCACAGCTCATCCGGGAAGTTTTCAACCTTCTACGGTTCGGGCCTCCAGTCGATGTTACTCGACCTTTACCCTGTCCATGGATAGATCACCTGGCTTCGGGTCTACTCAATGCTACTAAACGCCCTATTAAGACTCGCTTTCGCTACGACTACACCTGACGGCTTAATCTTGCAGCACAAAGTAACTCGCTGACTCATTATGCAAAAGGCACGCTGTCGAACTTGAAAAAGAGCAAGCTCTAATCCAATAGTTCTTCAACTGCTTGTAGACAAACGGTTTCAGGTACTATTTCACTCCCCTCACCGGGGTACTTTTCACCTTTCCCTCACGGTACTAGTTCACTATCGGTCGCTGGTTAGTATTTAGCCTTAGGAGATGGTCCTCCTGGATTCCCGCAGGGTTCCACGTGTCCCGCGGTACTTGGGAACTTTATCCGGCAAGTTCATCGAATTTCGTTTACAGGACTATCACCTTCTATGGTCTCGCTTTCCAGCGAATTCAACTATTCAATGAGTTTGTGACTTGCCGAAGAATCTGCAAATTCTTCCGATAAAGCCCCACAACACCGAATATACAACGCTTGCAGGCTTTAACATATATTCGGTTTAGGCTGTTCCCATTTCGCTCGCCGCTACTTTGGGAATCGCAATTGCTTTCTTTTCCTGAGGGTACTTAGATGTTTCAGTTCTCCTCGTTTTCCTCTATTACCTATGTATTCAGTAATAGATATCACGGAATTACCCGTGATGGGTTTCCCCATTCAGAAATCTCCGGATCAAAGCCTATTTAGCAGCTCCCCGAAGCTTATCGCAGCTAGTCGCGTCTTTCATCGTCATCCAGCGCCAAGGCATCCACCGTCTGCCCTTAGTAGCTTGGCCATAATTAAACCATTATTAGCTACTTATTTTTTTCCTTTATTTCAAGGCACCTTATGAAATCATTTTACTCTGTATTCAGTTTTCAAAGAACTATAAAAGGCTCTAGGCCTCTGAGCTTAAGGCTCAAAGCTCAAAGCTGTTTGTAAAGTCTGCCAACTTTGAGCTTTCAACCTTAAGAAAATATATGGTGGAGGTGAACGGGTTCGAACCGATGACCTTCTGCGTGCAAGGCAGATGCTCTCCCAGCTGAGCTACACCCCCGAATTTCTGGTGGGCCTAGTTGGAATTGAACCAACGACCTCACGCTTATCAGGCGTGCGCTCTAACCGAGACTGAGCTATAGGCCCATTCGATTACGATAACGATTTCAGACCGCGGCTTCAAAAACTAAATGATCGAAACCCGAATTTCAAATCCAAAATTCGCCTTATTCTCTCAAAACTAAATAGTGAAAACCGCTTAGGGTAATGACCTAGGATAATTCTGCCGATTAAAGCAGAAAGTCTTCCTTAGAAAGGAGGTGATCCAGCCACAGGTTCCCCTACGGCTACCTTGTTACGACTTCACCCCAATTACCGACCGTACCTTAGGTACCTGCATCCCCGAAGGGTTAGCCCAGCAACTTCTGGTACAGCCGACTTTCGTGGTGTGACGGGCGGTGTGTACAAGACCCGGGAACGTATTCACCGTGGCATGCTGATCCACGATTACTAGCGATTCCAACTTCATGGAGTCGAGTTGCAGACTCCAATCCGAACTGAGAACTGCTTTTTGAGATTAGCTCCTTCTCGCGAAGTGGCAACTCTTTGTACAGCCCATTGTAGCACGTGTGTAGCCCTGGATATAAAGGCCATGAGGACTTGACGTCATCCCCACCTTCCTCCCCGTTAACCGAGGCAGTATTTCTAGAGTGCCCAACTTAATAATGGCAACTAAAAACAAGGGTTGCGCTCGTTGCGGGACTTAACCCAACATCTCACGACACGAGCTGACGACAGCCATGCAGCACCTGTCACTCTGTTTATGCAAGCATAAAAAACCATGTTTCCATGGGTAACAGAGGATGTCAAATCCAGGTAAGGTTCTTCGCGTTGCGTCGAATTAAACCACATGCTCCACCGCTTGTGCGGGTCCCCGTCAATTCCTTTGAGTTTTAGCCTTGCGGCCGTACTCCCCAGGCGGAGAACTTAATGCGTTAACTTCGGCACAGCAGGGGTCAATACCCGCTACACCTAGTTCTCATCGTTTACGGCGTGGACTACCAGGGTATCTAATCCTGTTTGCTCCCCACGCTTTCGCGTCTCAGCGTCAGTATTGGTCCAGAGAGTCGCCTTCGCCACGGGTGTTCCTCCCAATATCTACGAATTTCACCTCTACACTGGGAATTCCACTCTCCTCTCCCATACTCAAGTATGGCAGTATCAAATGCACTTCCTGGGTTAAGCCCAGGGCTTTCACATCTGACTTACCATACCGCCTACACGCCCTTTACGCCCAATAATTCCGAACAACGCTAGCACCCTCCGTATTACCGCGGCTGCTGGCACGGAGTTAGCCGGTGCTTCCTCTGATAGTACCATCAGATTCACAAGCTATTAACAAATGAACTTTTTTCCTATCTGACAGAGCTTTACGACCCGAAAGCCTTCTTCACTCACGCGGCGTTGCTGCGTCAGGGTTTCCCCCATTGCGCAAAATTCCTCACTGCTGCCTCCCGTAGGAGTCTGGACCGTGTTTCAGTTCCAGTGTGGCTGATCATCCTCTCAGACCAGCTAACCATCGTAGCCTTGGTAGGCCATTACCCCACCAACAAGCTAATGGTACGCGAGCCCCTCCTTGAACGACAACTTTCATGAAGAGGTCATCTTTCATTATTAAAACCGAAGTTAAAATAACAATATCTGGTATTAGCAACGCTTTCGCGAAGTTATCCCAAATTCAAGGG
>JBHPCX010000141.1:0-7601 GCA_042573485.1 Thermodesulfobacteriota bacterium
AGTTATTTCGTTTTGCATTAAAATGGTTATGGAAGAAGATATACGAAGGCATTGATACCAGGCAGTCAGACCTGGCAGTTGTCAGGGCGTGGGCGAGAAAAGGCCCTCTTGTATATATCCCGTCACATAAAAGTCATATTGACTACCTTGTTCTCAACTATATCCTTTACGGTAATAACATGCATGTTCCGAGAGTCGCAGCGGGGCAGAATTTAACTTTCTGGCCCATGGGCCACATATTCAGGAAATGCGGAGCGTTCTTTATCCGGCGCACTTTCAAAGGGGCCAAACTTTATGCCGAGGTCTTTTCAAGGTATGTCAAAGCACTCCTTCAGGAAGGTCACCCTATTCAATTCTATATTGAGGGCGGTAGAAGCAGAAATGGAAAACTCATACTTCCAAAAACTGGATTTTTGTCAATTCTTCTCCAGGCATATAAGGAAGGTTATTGCGACGACCTTATTTTTGTTCCTACATCAGTTATTTATGACAGAATTATTGAAAAGGGATCATATCTCAAAGAACTGGGTGGCGGGAAAAAGGAATCTGAGAATTTCAAGCAGGTCATCGGTGCAAGGCGCTTCCTGAAACGAAGATATGGGAAAATATACATACGGTTTAATAAACCCTTTTCACTCAATGATTATATTGAAAAAAATCCTCCCATAGAAAATGAATTTCACAGGGATCTGGCATATCACCTGGCAGACGCGATAAATAATGTATCTCTTATTACGCCACTGTCCCTTATCAGCACTGCTATTCTTACATCCCACAGAAAGGGTTTTTATACCGCGGAACTTACTGGTACTTTAAATTTTTTCATGACACTTGTAAAAAGATTAAACCTTCCGATCTCAAGTTCACTGGATGACATTGAGAAAGCCGTAGAAGAATCAATCGATCTCCTGTCGGAATGGCAGATCATCGAACATGCTGAAAATCCCTCTGAAGAAGAAAAATTCTTTTTTATCAAGGATGATAAAAAACTCGAGCTGGAGTATTACAAAAACAGCATTATACACTTTTTTATTGAATACTCTTTTACCGCGGTTTCAATGCTTTCCGGTTCAGAGGAAGAAAAATCACTCGATTCAATTGTTTTCTGCCATGATCTGCTTAAAAAGACATTCGGAGGAGAATTTTTATTTGACTCCAGTGAAAATACCAGGGGAAAAGTGATTCTCATTATCAATTATTTTCTTGAAGAGGGACTTATCAGGGAATCAGTCGAAACTGGAGGATATACAATATCAAAGGCAGGATTTGACAAGCTCTCTGCCTGGGCAGCTCTCGCGAAGACCTTTATCGAATCATACTGGATTGCTGCCAATGTAATGAATCAGGGCAAAGATGAAAAAATATCCGGCGAGAATCTTATAAAAAGAATTATTGACTCGGGCAATAAATATTATAATTCAGGTGTTATTGATCATATCGGGGCAATATCACGTATTAATTTTAAGAATGCCGTAACATACATTAACAGGGAAGTACTGGCATCTGAGGATAACGCGGGCAATAAAACACAGGATTATGACCGGCTGGCTGAATTCAGAAAACAGCTCCATGAGCTTATTAATTAAACTAAACCAACAATAACCATTTAGATGTCTCTGCGCAGGCGGGAATCCATTTTAAATTTCTCCCCGGCTATTTGGTCCAAATTGTAAAAGATGAAAGACCTGGATTCCCCGATCAAGTCGGGGAATGACGGATGGTGGAGATCCCCCTATTCCGGGCGGACGCAAGGCCCGCCCCTACATTGTCATGTTTTTTATAGGGTGGGGTTTTATACCCAATGTTGTTGACTTAGAGAAATCTTCTTACGAAAAATTCCCCTCCCCTGGTGGGAGGGGCAAGGGGAGGGGAAAAACAATTAATTATAGATCAAATCCGCATTGCCTGGATTTTTCACCCTCACCCAACCTCTCCCGTCAAGGGAGAGGAGTATGTTTTGGAGCTTAATTCAACAGTATTGGGTTTTATACCCCCCCCACAGTCTTGACTGAAAGCTGACAGCTGAATGCTGACCGCTTTTACACTCTCCTCAAAACAGGATTTACATGTAGAATGAGATCACGCGAACCATGTGTCTGACGGACTTCACTCCTTCTTCCTTGAAGACTCGAACATATATGCCAGTATTAAAAGCCCGCCTGCCAGGAGCGGAGTTTTGACATAATTGATACCATCGAAAAAGAAAACACTGATGACAGAAGCTCCGACGATTGAAAGTGCCATCCGGATTAACAGAATATATACAAATTTCCTGGTCATAAAAATCAACTTTTTTTCCGTTTAAAGGGCAGCACCTTCCCGGTCTTGACATTTCTTTTTCCTGGGTGATCTTGATTCATATTCTTCTCTTCCTGATTTTCATCATCAAAGGACAGTCTATCTATTTTATCTATCCTCATGCTGTTTCCACCCATTGTGAATTCTCCGCCGTTTATATACTCTTCTCTGAGTATCCAGGTGACAACTTGATGAGGTATCGTGAGAAGAAGGAGCGTAACCTGGTACCAGTCTTTTTTTGTATCAGGTTCAATTCTTTCAATTCGACCATAAACACCGGGCTGGTCTTTATAATACACCAGTACAATGTCGCCTTCAATATTCATATTAATAAAACCTTTCCTTATAGAAACGGCAGGTAAAGCTGGCAGGGGTAGGTTCCGCCACTTCTTCCCAGCTTTTATCGCTATCCTTGTCCGGGTTAAAAGTACAGACATTTGATGTCGCACTGCTTAAAACCGCCGGTTCATTATCTCCCCTGGCAATATAGTGTTTACAGTTCCAGCAGCAGTTTTTGGCCATAATATACCTATTATAACTTTTATTCTCTTTAATTTATTGATCAGTATATATCCATTCAGTCCTTATTTGCGACCATAGCTTTCAGCTGTCAGCTATCAGCCTTCAGCTTATAAACAGGTTTTGCTATACCGTATAATTGAAGTACAAATCACTGATCTTATAAATATAAAAGTACAATTATTTATGTATATCACTTTTTTAGTTCAATCAAAAGAAATTGATTTAATAATCAAAGAGTTTTTGGCTGATAACTGACTGCTGACGATTTATACTAAAAAATTATTTTTTTAATGAAAATTATATTTGACATGATATCCCTTTAATTATTAAACAACTATCTGAATTTTATCAATTAATAGGGAACTTTTTTCATAGTAATGTGTCTAATTAGTGTTAATTGAGAATTATTTATGAATAAAGCCTTTAGTAGCTAGGCCTGAAATAGATTCAAGCGAACATAGCCCAATCAGGGCTATCAGTATGGGATTTAATCCCAGTTAAATAGCTGAATGCTGACAGCTGATCGCTGACAGCTCCATCATGTTATTTGCTTTATGTATGTACACTAGTTAGTATCCATGCAATTAATATACTGTATGAGTTATCAAAGGAGGATTTTATGTCGATAGATGTCAAACAGATTGGAGAACGGGTGGAAAAGGAAAGCCCGGTGATTCATCAGATCAGGACGGAGATGCACAAAGTTATTGTTGGGCAGGATAAATTAATAGACGGGCTGATCCTTGCCCTTTTATGCAATAATCATGTCCTTATAGAAGGGGTGCCCGGACTGGCGAAAACGCTGTCTATTACAACTCTTTCAAAAATGATTCAGGCGTCATTCCAGAGGCTCCAGTTTACACCGGACATGCTTCCTGCTGATGTAATAGGTACTCTTATCTACAATCCCAAAACAGGGGAATTCACAACTAAAAAGGGGCCGATATTCGCCAATATCATACTGGCCGATGAGATTAACAGGGCACCGGCAAAGGTGCAAAGCGCCCTTCTCGAGGCTATGCAGGAAAGACAGGTTACAATAGGTGATAACAGCTACCCTCTTGATGATCCGTTCATGGTAATGGCAACCCAGAATCCAATCGAGCAGGAAGGGACATACCCGCTTCCCGAAGCCCAGGTGGACAGGTTCATGTTTAAAATACTTGTATCCTATCCAAACAAGAATGATGAGCAGACAATCCTGAAAAGGATGGCCAGAACATCTCCTTCCCTGGAAATAAACCAGGTTTTAAATCCTGATGATATCAAAAGGCTCCGGCAGCTGGCGGATGACATATATATGGATGAAAAGATCGAGGAATACATAATAGACATTGTTGAAGCAACCAGGAATCCCGAGGAGTATAAACTCGATATAAAGGATTACATCAGGTATGGGGCCTCACCCAGGGCATCTATTTTTCTCGCTATGGCATCAAAGGCAAACGCCTTTATTGAAGGCAGAGGATATGTAACGCCCCAGGATGTAAAAACAATGGCAATGAATGTGCTTCGTCATCGTGTTATTCTGACCTATGAAGCCGAAGCAGAAGAAAAGAGTTCGGAAGATATTGTTAACCATATTCTGCAGACGGTTGATGTCCCATGATCCCTGCTGAGCTGGCAAAAAAAATAAGATACATACAGATCTACACCAACAAGGCTGTCAATGACAGCCTGGCCGGTGAGTATGAAAGCCTGTTCAAGGGGAGAGGCATGGAATTCCAGGAAGTTCGTGAATACCAGATTGGTGATGACATCAGGACTATTGACTGGAACGTAACTGCCAGGGCAGGCGATCCCTATGTAAAACTGTTCAAGGAGGAAAGGGAGCTTACCGTAATGTTCCTTGTGGATCTTTCAGCTTCAGGATCATTCGGAAGCACCAGGCAGGTTAAAAATGAAGCGGCCGCGGAAATATGCGCTCTTCTGGCATTTTCGGCAATTAAAAATAATGATAAAGTCGGTCTCATAGTATTCACGGACCGGATTGAAATGTTCATCCCGCCGGAAAAAGGCACCACGCATGTTTTAAGACTTATCAGGGAACTTCTCAACTTCAAACCCACAGAGGGTAATACCGATCTTGTCGCGGGTATGGACTACCTCGGCCGTGTGCTGCATAAAAAAAGTGTTGTCTTCCTTATCTCGGATTTTCAATCTGAAGGATTTGAAAACCAGTTAAGGATACTTGGAAAACGTCATGACCTGATAGCTGTATCAATAACCGATCCCAGAGAAATAAGCATGCCTGATGTAGGGCTTATCCAGCTTGAAGACGCGGAAACAGGTGAAATGATAACAATAGACACAGGGAGTTTCTCCTTCAGGAACAGGTATAATCAACTTGGAATTTCAAGAATGGAAGAACTAAAAAAATTGTTCAGGTCAATGGATGTCGACCATATAGATATCAGGACAGGAGAAGACTATGTTTTTAACCTTGTAAGGTTTTTCAGAAACAGGGAGAGAAGGAGGTAGTAAAAAGAATGTCAGACAAGCTTGATTTCAGTATTCCCGAAACGGGAGAAAAAAAGAATACCAGTAACAGCATGAAACCAGTTTATATTTTCTTCGCCATCCTCCTGGTTCTCTCTATATTAAATACCTACACCCTCTTTAAAGGGAGACCTGGAACAAATGAAAATAACAGAAGCCTGATACCGCCTGGTAAAGCACTTAAACAACTTGCACTGAAACTGGAAAAACAGGACCTGAAAAAGCAGGCTGTTGATACCTGGAAGGAATATTTATCAGCCGCCGCGCCTGACGCTGTTGAAACCGCCAGGATCTGGTACAGGATAGGGAATATTTTTCAGGAAAAGGGAGATTATGATGAGGCGCTCAATGCCTATTATCGCTCGGAAAGCTTTTCAAAACCCGATGACATTAAAGATGAAATAAACAGGAGAATCCAGGAATGCCTGGAATCAGCCGGAAAATTCGCGGCCCTTCGTTATGAACTGGGGGACCGCGTAGGGGGGAAGATGAATACCGGGGATGAAGGCAAGTCTTCCGATGGCCATGGAGAACAGGTAGTCGCGGAGATAGGCGCCTATAAGATTACACGATCGGACCTGGACAAGAAAATAGAAAAACTCATTGAGGCGCAGCTGGGAGGTCTTGCGCGTTATCTTTCTGAAGAACGGATAAACAGGGAAATCTTTTGAAACAGTATTCCTCTGAAAAAGGCAGAAGGTTATTTCTGGAACAATTTATTATCGAAGAACTGTTGTACAGAAAAGCAAGAGAGACAAGGCTTACTGACAAAACCTCTGTTAAGGAATCACTGAGGGATATGGAAAGGTCATTCCTCGCCTCCAGGGTACTGGAAAAGGCTTATATTGATGAAATAAAAATAACTGCTACCGATGTCAATAATTATTATGAAGCCAATAAGGGCAGGTACATCAAAAAAGAAGAAGATGGAAAAGAACGTCAAATGGAGTTTGAGGAAGTAAAGGACAGGGTTGCCTTTGATCTAATGTCAGAAAAGGAAAAAGATGTTCAGAAAAAACTCCTGTCACAGCTCAGGGAACAGTACGATGTTGTAATCCATAACTCCGCTTTTTCATCTGAGGACACCAATGAGCAGAAATAAACATTTACTTATTCTTTTTGTCATCAGCCTTCTGTTTTTTCCTTCATGTGGAAATAAGCAGTCAGAAGGAGGCCCGTCTAAAGAAGAAAAATCCCCGGGTATAAATGAATTGATAGAAAGAGGGCCCGCGCGGGTCACTCTTGAAATTGACAAAAAGGAAATAAGCATTGCTGACCGTATAAATCTTACAATCAGTGTTGATATTGAAGAGGATTACGAAGTGGAGATGCCGGCTTTCGGGGACAAGCTGGAGCAGTTCGGCATTGTCGATTATCATAACACTCAGCCTGAGCTGAAGGATGACAACAGAAAGCTGGTAAGCAGATCCTATGTTCTGGAACCTTTTCTCTCAGGAGATTATAAAATAACACCTATGAAAATTTCATTCTTCAGAAAGGATGAAAAGGTAACAAACAGACATTATTTAGAAACACCCGAGATTGTAATTAAGGTAAAATCACTGCTGCCTGATGATATCAAAGACCTGAAGCTGAATGAGATAATCCCTCCCCTCCCCTATCCAAGGTCATATAAAGTATGGATATGGACCGGCGGGGGAATACTTCTGGTATCTCTTCTTGCCGCGGTCTTTTTATTTTATCGTCAGAGATTAAACAGCAGGGAAGCATCTGAAATACGGCTTAAAGCCCATGAGATAGCCTATAATGAACTTAAAGCACTTGTGGATGAAAACCTTGTTGAAAAGGGAGATATCAAGCAGTTTTACCTCAGGCTGTCTGCCATTGTCAGGAGGTATATCGAAAACAGGTTCGGCCTCAGGGCGCCTGAACAGACAACCGAGGAATTTCTTTCGGGGCTTGAGAACGCTTCGGATTTTCCTGCTGAATACAAACCGCTTTTAAATAATTTTCTCAAGTATAGTGACCTTGTAAAATTTGCCAGGTTTCAGCCCGGCAATGAAGATATTCAAAAAAGTTTTGACAGCTGCAAGGCTTTTATTCAGGGAACTGAAGAACAGGAATAAAGTACCATGCATTTTGAATCACCAATGGCATTTCTTTTGTTATTGCTGCTGCCTGTCTTGATCTACATAAAGTATTTCCGGAACAGTAGAGGCTCTATAAGATTTTCCTCTCTGGGAAATGCCAGAAAGGCAACAAAATCATTGAGACAAAGAATGATGAGGCTGCCCGACATTATCAGGATCGCCGGTCTGATA
>JBHPCX010000142.1:0-7527 GCA_042573485.1 Thermodesulfobacteriota bacterium
GCCATTATGTAAAAGTGTTTACTTTTTGCCTTTCTTCCGGAAAGGCAAAAAATATCCTGAACATCCTGTTCATCCTGTCTGATATGAGAAAAGGGGTCAAGACTATTAGAACAACTCTTCCGTCATTTTACCTATCTCATCGCTTACGGCTTCATAAACACCCGGGAAGGTGCTGCCGGGGCCGCCTGCTGCCAGGCAGGGAATGAAGTAGTGTTTACCGTTGTTTTCACAGGCCCTTCTTACCTCCCTTGCCACCAGCTCCGGTGTCCAGTCGGCACAGTCCACTACGCCGTTATCAATATCCCCCATGAATGATATCTGCCCGCCATATTCCTTAACCAGTTCAGGAACATTGTTGGTTGTAACACACCCCTGGAACACGTCTATTCCCATATCAATCATGTGTGGAACAAGGTTGGCCGCGTATGAATCGCTGTGGTGCACGATTATCTCCACGCCATTTGCCTTGTAGAATCCGTATATTTTTTTGTAGGAGGGGACAATAAACTCATCAAACATCTGGGGAGACATGAAAGAAGAACGGTGGCTGCCCCAGTCGTCATGGTGTAAAAGGGCGTCAGGATGAAAATTTTCGCAGAGGAGTTTCGCGTAGCCGAGCTCATATTCTGTTATGTAGGAAATGAGCTCCTTCATTGATTCCGGTTCCATCAGGAAATTGATCAGGCAGTCGTCCATACCCATCAGGTAATGAAGCTGTTCAAATACACCCGGCGCGACCATCGCGGTTGCAAAGGATTCATTCCGATCTATTGCCTCTGCCGCGGGTTTAAACTGGTCCCATGCCTCCCGGGGATAGTCAAGATTGGGTGCCTGGACGGTTTCCTTCCATCTGGTGATATCCTTTACTACCTTGTGTTCATCATCATGGACAGGAAATGGTCCGGGTGTGTTTTCCTGGAACCTTATTGTAACTCCCCACCCGTTTATGACCTCCGGTCCACCGGGCTCAGGAAAGGGAAAGGCCGTTGAAACCGGGTTTCCCCAGATAAATTCAAAAGGCTCGTACTGTTTTACAAACCTGTCGGGATTTCCTCCCTTGATAGTTTCCATGAAGTTCTGTCGTTTTGTCAGCATATCGGTTCTCCAGTTTATGGTTTCTCGTCTATCGTTTATCGTTAAGAAACCAGAAGAAAAAATGGATTCCCGCCTTCGCGGGAATGACGTTAACCAGAAACTAGCATTTACACCAGTAATCCATGACCCATAACCTATACCCCCGCTTTATAAATTTTAAATTAATTGCTTATTGATCATTGTTCATTGATTAGAATTTTTCGTATCATTCTGTACGGATCATTTTCTACATAGCTTTCGATGTCGAAAACCATTGTTTCCCGGGTTTCAAGGTCATACTCCGGCCATTCGGGCAGTTCCTCGATGCCGGGATTTCCAGTCCGCGCAAAGGCGACCCAGGCAGAGCTCATGATGTCGGCTATTTTCTGGGGTTCATCACCTTCTCCAACCATACTCCGCTGGTTCTCTATATTGTTGAAGACCAATGGGACATCAAGGGCATGATGAGCACGGAGCCGGCCGTTGTCCGCCAGGGTCTCCCATGCAAGCAGGTAGACATAAACCGGTGCGGCGTTCTGGCCCACTTTACGTTCCGCCTGCATCACCGTGGCAATCCAGTAGCCCTTGAGAGATTCGGCGGCTACCATGAGATCCGTCGGAGAATAGGCGGGAAAGGCCGCCCGCAGCTGCGGAATCATTGCTTCCGCCTTTTCGGGCAGGACCTTATTGACATATTCCAGGAGATCTTCATCAGTATACTCACCGTAACCCGGGTCGTTCTGGCGGAAGATTGTCATTTCGTCCTTGTTTGAACCGATCATAAGCGGAATATTAGCGGAGACAGCCGGGGCGTCGGGAATAAATGGTTTTCGTTTAAGCACGATACCATCAACACAGGGAACAAAACCCCTGGCAGGAACAGTCAGCTGCCCCGGAGGGGATACCGCACTCAGGGACGGCGGAGGCTGCGCGTCAAATATCTTTTGCGCGTCAACACTTGCAAGCGCATCCACATCTCCTTCTGTTATATCAAGATTTTTCAGCAGTTCCCGCCCCAGCACGACCGCCTCTTCCTTTGAAGGCGCGTCCAGGCCTGATCCGCTTTGAATAATAGCCTTGTGAAAGAGCCCGGCAGCAGGCTCCATTGCCATGAGCATGGCTGTCTTGCGTCCTCCCCCGCTTTCGCCGAATATCGTGACATTGCCAGGATCGCCGCCGAAGCTTGATATATTGTCCCGCACCCATTCAAGACTAAGGACAATATCGAGCATGCCCGCCTGCCCTGATGACGCGTATTCCGGCCCCCATTTTTCACCCAGCTGAAGAAATCCGAAGACATTCAGGCGGTGATTAATTGTAACAACAACCACGTCACCCTTTTGAGCAAGGTTCTTTCCTTCACAGAAGGTATCCCCTCCTGAACCGGATGAAAAACCTCCGCCATGAAGCCATACCATGACCGGCCGTTTTTTATCGTCATGGTCCGGTGTCCAGATATTCAGGAAAAGACAGTCCTCATTCACTTCAGGGAGGTCTGTCGGGCTTCCGGGAAAACCCGCTCCCTGCATTGCCCTGTTTCCATATTCACGGGCATCCACCGGCTCATCCCATGACGCAGGACGAACAGGCGGTTTAAACCGGAGTTTTCCCACGGGAGGCGCCCCATACCGCACTCCCTTGAAAACATGTATCCCGTCAATATCAGTAAGGCCCCGGACTGGTCCGTTTGAAGTATACGCCAGGTTGGGATCTGCCTCCTGTTCGGGCTGCGGCACATCTGTTTTGCAGCTGAAAACAATTGTAAAGTTTAAGAGCATTATGGCTGTTAAATATAGTATTCTGTTTTTCATAGTTTCACTCCGATGAATAGAATTTCAGGTTTCAGGTTCCAGGTTTCAGGTTAATTATAGGCTATTAGACTGAAGGCTGAAGGCTGTTAGGTAAACCTAAAACATCTTTTGCTAATAGCCTTTAGCCTTAACCGCTTCAGCCTGTTTTAATAATTGATCATTGATCACTGTTCATTGGCGTCGGTGGTTTTATCTTTGAAAATCCTGTCTTTATCTCAGGGGGATCGGCAAGATACATATATTTGTCATCTTCCGACCTATAAGCCGGCCATTGTACTACATCTTCAACATTGGGATCTCCTGTCCGGGCAAATTGGGCCCACATTTTCATCATTGTTTCCGAGACTCTCCTGTCCGCTTCCGTAAGGCCCGGATCATTCGGATCTTTTGCCCCGGAATCTTTAGCAAGGTTGTGCATAAAGGCCCACCAGCCGGACCTGTTATCATAGTCCCCGAAGACATACAGGACTTCCATAGCGTGTGTGGATACGGCCCCTTCAGCCTTCCATTTAGAGGGGACCTGATCGAATATGGCGGCATAACCCTTTGCACCGGCCATGATCTGATATTCCAGCATTTCCGTGTAGGCGGGAATAAGCTGCGGTAATAACAGTCCCCCGGGGCCTGTTATTTCTCCCAGGTTGGCGATGGTAATCAATGGAACCTTGTTGTATTCTCCTGATTTGAATAGCTCCGTGGGTGTCCCTGGCAGCAGCCATCCGTCTACAGCGGAATCATCCAGGCCGATACTCCTTCTGTCTCCCTGCATCTCCTTCATCATGGCGTCCCTTGCCTCCAGGACCTTTTCAAATGGAAGCTCCCTTACAGCCTTCAGGGGATCATCCGACTCGTCAACCCCCAGCCGGGCAAACAATTTAACTCCAAGCTCCTCAAGCTCCCCGAGTTCTCTACCCATTGAAAAACCGCCTATGGATGTACCGCTTTCGCAAATAGCCCGGTGAAACAGGCCCTTTGCCAGCGGAGAAGCCATGAGGGTGGAAACCTTTGCCCCGCCGCCTGATTCACCGAAGATAGTAACATTATCAGGATTTCCCCCGAATACGGAAATGTTTCTCTTAACCCACTCTAACGCTTCTATCATGTCCAGGAACATGTAGTTGCCCGATGAATTATTTGCTGATTCCGCGGTCAAAAGAGGATGAGCGAGCAGGCCGAACGTATTGAGCCTCATTGTGACGGTAACCACCACCACGCCCTGCTGGGGCAGGCGGTGCAGGTTGCTCAAAAGATCATTGCCCGACCCGTAGGAATATCCTCCTCCATGCATCCAGACCATAACGGGCATGGCTTCTCCCACTGTTTTAGCCGGGGTCATCACGTTAAGATAGAGGCAGTCTTCGCTCTGGGGAGAAACCGGAAAACCCGGCGCCATGACCCCCTGGGGACATTGCTTTGAGAATTCCGTACATGGGCGTATTTCATCCCACGGGGCTGCCGGCTGAGGCGGTTTCCATCGAAGATCACCCACAGGAGCCGCTGCATAGGGGATGCCGCGATAGGTCTTTACCGGGTTATCGATATCCCCTGTTAAAAACCCCGAGATATAACCCGTATCTATTTTTAATGGATCAGAAAGAGGTTCCGGTGCAGCAGCTTTTTCAACTTCCTCTTCCACTTTTACGCAGCCTGACAGGATAATCCCTGCTGATAAAAAAACCATAAACAGCAATGCCGATAGTTTTCTAAGAGTCATTTTGTAAACCTCCTTTAAAAATAGTCCCTAGTCTCTAGTTTATTGTTTATTGTTAAAATCGTCTCTCGTTTATCATTTATGGTTAATTTTTCACATCTCATCCAGTTAGCTGACAACAGCACAAAGGATGCTGGATTCCCCGATCGAGTCGGGGAATGACGTTATTGAGGATTCCTAGGACCACCCTTTGCTAAGGCTTCAGCCTTGACTGCCTTCTGCCTGCCGCGCCGTCTTGTCGCGCCATAGCTGAAAGCGATGGCGGAAGCTTTATGCGAAGGCGGGTCATCTGTCTTCTGACCTCCCTGGCCGCCGAAACTTCCTGTCCACCATAGCTTTAGCGCCGGTGGATAGCGAAGGCGGCTGACAACTAACTCATTCATTTCTTTTGACGACAAGTGAATATATGAAAATACCGATTGCGGATACAATTCCGATCGCGGCAAACCGATACCACAATTCATAAGGATGATAGGTATTCCAGAGCAGGTTTGTAACATCAACCGCGTTTTTTCCGGTTGCTTCCATCAGCCTGGAAAATGCTTCATTTCTCTCTATTTCACCGCTGAGATTCAGATGCTCCCGCATGTAGCGAATCGCCAGGTTGGCTTTATCACCCATTTCATCATAAACATGACCTGCCATCAGCGATCCGTAACCCCAGCCTATTGCCTGGGGAATATTGGCGTATCCCATGTAAAGCCCTTTTTCCCCGGGCGGAGCGATGATCCCGAGATATTCATTCATTTTAGGAGAAGCCAGCATCTCGCCGACTGAAAACATCAGGATTCCGAGAAGTACAAGTGTTCCGCTCATCGTGAATCCAGCCGCGACAAGCCCAAGGGAAGCGATTATGATCCCAATAAAGATCGATGTCACACGGCGCATTTTGGAAACAAGCCAGGACACAAATACAACTGCTACAACAATCAACCCGGCGTTGGCGTTAATCAGCCATTCCTGTGTGATCATTGTTCCGCGGATGGTTTCAACAGTCATCCAGTCCGGCAGATTAAACCTTGCTACAAGATGGGATGTATCCACCCAGTCAACAATAAAATTCGGAAGCATATCGAATAACTGCATGAACATCAGCCAGAAACCGGACATTATAATAATAAAAAAGCCAAGTTTTGGTTTTATAATATTTCTGAAAGTCATTTTCATTATTTGAACCGGCCCCATGGTCTGTTCTCCGCCTGCCGGGATTTCCCTGTAGGTGAGAAGAACTAGAAAATTCAAAGAAACAATAACGGCACATCCATAGAATACCGCGGGCCAGGAAATACCATACATGAAATGGGCAAGGGGCGGCCCGAGAAATCCGCCGACATTAACCAGCATATAAAACATTCCCCAGCCTACCGATGAATGCTTTTTATCCAGGGTTTGTACTAAAGTGCCCTGGATTCCCGGTTTGAATATGGCAGTACCGAAGGCCAGGATCAGGGCTCCCAGCAGAAAGGGGAAATAAGCCCTTTGCGTTGCCATCAGGATGTAGCCGATGATCTTGAATATTATTGATAGGGCAATTGTCTTTTTATAACCGTACCTGTCCGCGAATCCCCCTGAAAACATGGGCACAAGGCTCTGCACAATAGCCCACCACATGAAGATTTCACCTTTTTGAATTTGTGTGAAGTGCAGCCCGTTGATTTCATCCGCCTGGGCGATATATATGGGTATAACAACACGAACACCGTAATATGCCAGCCTTTCCAGCATCTCCATGACGTTGACCATCCAGAAGGCCCGGGGGAATGTCCGTATCTGGGCCATCAATGCAGTTCTTTTGGTATTCATATAACTCCTGTTGTTTATGGGTTATAGGTTATAGGTAATGGGTCATAGGTTATTGCTGACCTCTGCTTTTTTAACCCTTAATCCTCGCTACTACTCTCTGCCTTCTGACCTCTGACTTCTGTTTATTGTTTTCCTTATGGCCATATCAAAAACACGGGTTATAAGTATGAAAAAGGCGAGTATAAAAGTATAGGGAATTACATTCCCGAGGTAGATTACTTTCCCCATCCCCGGTTTGCCGCGCTTTCCCCGGGGTGGTCCATGTCCGTCTCTTCCGCCCCGCGTGACAGGGTCTTCCTGTCTGCCTTCGGGAGGCTTAAGTGTACCCGTATCAGGTGGAGGGGATTTTTTCGGAGGCATTCTCATCATCGTTTCCTGATCTCCAAAAGCGATTTTAAAAAAGATGGTTGTTTTCCCGCCGAAATCCAGCCGCTTGTAGGAATACATAGCGCCAATTACAATAACAACAACCAGGACAATATATAGTATTTTATTTTTCATGGCTCCCCCCTATTCCGATCCGGATTTCTTGAAACGCGCAAGCACCCAGCTCCAGTGCACACCTACATGTACGCCTACAAGTATCAGAACAATCATGGAAATGCTTGTGTGCATGAAACGCCATATAATAAAATTTTCTTTGGTGAAACCCAGCCAGGAAAAATCCATGGTCTTGGCTATGCCCATACCGCTAATGATGATAAGGGTAAATCCGATAAATATCAGAACGTCAATGATATAATTGAACCGGCTCCTGCCGGAAATTCTGCCGAACAGCCTTGCTGTTGTTTCCTTGATAAACTGCCAGTTCAATGCCTTATGCAGAATGTAAAAGAGGCATATTACAAGGCCTGCAATTTCATGGAAGGTGATCCCCAGAAAGGACCACTCGTCCATAAGAAAAAGAAAAGTAATAAACAGGAAAGCATTAAGGATGAATTTGAATTTTGTGGATTTCATGGTTTTTATCCTCCGGATGTTTTAAAAACAAATTCAAGATTCAACATTCAAGATTGAAAACGGGTTTATGGGTAATTCTATTTAATAGTGATTAGTTAACGTCATTCCCGCGCAGGCAGAGATTTTAATTGAGGATTTAATTTAACATTTTTGATGAGCGAGGTCATT
>JBHPCX010000143.1:0-7380 GCA_042573485.1 Thermodesulfobacteriota bacterium
TCACACTTTCATCAGTACCTATTCTTATAAAGGCATTAAAGTCGGGTGGGGGACCGCCAAATTGAGCTGAAGATTTCAGTGGATCTCCAATTGTACAGTAGACAACAAGACCTCCACCCAATATTCCTATTTTCTTGAGAAAATTCCTCCGCTCATGGTTTACCTGGCCGGAGATAACTGTAACTTCATAATTATTTCCTTTATTATCTTTCATGGCTGTTACCTCCTTTTCATTTCTTTGGCAGCGCTTTCAATTGCATCCAGTATTCTCGGGTGCGCGCCGCAGCGGCAAAGGTTGCCATCCATTTCCTCAATTATTTCCGATCTGGAGGCATTGGGATTTTCCTTTAATATACCACTGGCCTTCATAATCATACCCGGAGTACAGAATCCGCACTGGAGGGCATCGTGTTCAACAAATGCCTTCTGTAACGGGTGGAGATTGCCATCTTTTTCCAGGCCTTCAATAGTAGTGATTTTCGATCCGGCAACATCTTTTACTTTTATCTGACAGGATGGCATGGCTTCATCATCGATAAGAACCGTACATGATCCGCACGCCCCTTCACCGCATCCGTATTTTGTCCCGGTGAGTCCCAGTTCGGTTCGGAGTACCCAGAGGAGTTCTCTTTCACCGTCAACTTCGAGGGTTACAGGTTTTTTATTAACTGTTAAGCTGATTTTTTCTGTCATGGGCTAGGTCTCCTTCTTTGATTTGATAAGTTTAGTTTGGGAATGAATTGTACAGAATTTTTTTAAATTTTGCAAAAGATGAAAAAAAGAAATTAGAAAAGAGGAACCAGAAAATTGATTTTAATTGCTCATTGTTTACCCTGTTAAATGCTGCTTTGCAACCCTCTATACGGATTTAATAGGGTGAATTGCTTATTGATAATTGACCCTTAATTGACTTGTCTGGAAGAAACAGCTTTTAAAGGACAGGCATCTATGCAGTCCCAGCACCCAAGGCACATATCATGAAACAGCATGGGTTGCTCAAAAACACCGTCTATCTGCTTAATTACCTTGTGTGTGCAGGCTTGAACTGCCGCGCAAATACCCTTTTGAGGATCACATTTTTCCGGGCTGCATATTTTGTAATCAACTGTAGCAAATGATTTTTTAGGCTGCATGGATTTTATAGTTCCCCGTTCATAGTTTGCCCTGTTAAATGTTGCTTTGCAGCCCGCTGCGCGGATTTAACAGGGTGAATGGTTTGAAGTTTTCGATCGTACAGGCAGATAAAAACCAGCCTTAAAAATCCTATCACTGTTTTTGAAAAGGATCAGACCCGTTCCATTTTCCACCGTTTGCCAGCACAGTATAAAGCGCGTCATGTGTCATTGTTTCAAAAATAGTAAATTCATTGAATGATATGATTTCCCTGTCATCCACGTACTGTCTTTCCTTGCTGAGTTCCATAACCGCGGGAACTACCTTTGCCCTCCCGCCGTTCCAGCCGGTTACTCCGGGACCAAAAACTGTTATGCCTGGTTTTGGACCCCAGCCTTTGTTTTTTGTATAGGCGCTCTCCCGATCATGCGGATTATGTACCTGATGAAATCCCAGACCGGTGACGTATGAGATATTCAGAGGATTAAGTCCAAGTTTATAATCCATTAATTCAGATGCTGCATCGAGATACTTCTGTTCACCGCTTAAATCCCAGTAAAGCATTGGAGCGCAGGCATACAGGGGTTGCCTTACATTGTGTCCCCATCCCCCTGTTGCTGAGTTATTACCGATTGGATAGGCATGTTTTCTCAACTCCTCAATGTTACTGTCTGCTGCTTCCTTAATAGCGGTTTTAAAGTACTCCACTATAACCGGATCAACGGGAATATCTTTTTCGATAACATAGGAATAGATATATGCAGGGTTGTCAAATTTAGGATCATTAAGTGAATATCCGGGAGTCAGGTATAAATGGTTCTTCAAGGAGCCTGCAATCTTGTAGAGTTCCTTTATTTTTTGATGGAATGCTTCATCCCCTGTTAATAGATATTTCTGGATGTAATAATACAGTTTTTCAGGTTCGTCCATTTCTTCAGGATTAAAGGCCATTGCCCTTTCAGCCCGGTTCATGAGTTCAATTGATTTTTCAGGTTTGTAGGGTTTTAAAATCCTGGCAAGGTGCATAAAGAGTCCCGCGCAGGTGGAAGTAGCCCTGGAATCGATCCTGACAGTACCATATTTTTTATCATCCATATCCATCGGTGCTGCAAACGGGTCAGGATAACCCTTTGTTTCAGTTCCAAAATGAACGCTGCCGTCCTCATTCTGCAGGTATTCCCAGGCGAGCGAACCCCATTCCGCCTCATCAATAATATCAGGGATATTATTTTTGTAGCTTATAATGCCGTATGCGTCATCAAACTCTCCGGGGATATCATACTGGCCATCATAGAAGTATTCAGAAAAGGCCTCATATATCATTAAATTAATTATGGGATTCGAAATATGGTATGCCCTGCGGTCCGCGTCGCCTGCGTCATGGTATCCGCCAAAGACAGGGAATGTTTTCTCATTACCTTTAACAACGATATTCGCCTCTCCTATGGGCCCGTCAACATCATAAATAAGGGTGTGACATGGTTTCTTTCGAATATCAGGACTGTGAACAGGGCATCCGCAGCGCTGCAGGTACTGGCTCCGGAACAGGAGGTAGGCAGCCCGTTTTGAGAACTCTCCGCCCACGCCGAATGGATAGGAACTGCCATACCCCTTAACTAATATTTTATAGGGACCTCCTTCAGGAACCGGTGACAAATCGATCCGGTAGACAAAATCAGCTGAAGAGTCTTCTTTTCCGATCTCCTTTAATTGACCTTTTAATATTGACTTGCCCGTAAATTGTTCAATTACCTCGTAATCCGGTAAAGTGCCTTCTATTTTTCTGCTTCCCCCTGTCCCGAGCCAGATAGAGAAATTCGAGTACCTTCTTTTTGAGAGGGCGCTGTAGCCTGCCTGGTTTATTTTTATTGATTCACATAAGATTTTCCGGGGATTGAAGATGAATTTCTTGTTTCCATAGGGAGTTTTAAGGACATATTCCATATCTTTGACCAGTGTCTCAGTCTGAAGATAAATATGATGGTCACATGGATCAGCCTGTGTCGCGTATTTATAAATGTTTTTTGCCGGCTGGCCGTTGATGGTCCAGTCGGTTAAATTACCTGTATCAACTTCATTTACATCAACGCTGTCACCCGTATAAAAAACAGCAATAATATCATTTGACGCGGTACGTATTTCTTTGAGGGTGAGTTTAGCACCCGCTGTGGAAAAATTCCCAACAATCACTACTGTCATTAGTATCGTCATATAAATTTTAGACATTTTGTGTTTTTACCTCATATTAATTTCTAACATTAATAAAAGTCTAAGAATCTTATCCGACAGGATTCACCCTGTTAAACACCTTGAGGTTAAGAAGAAAAGATAATGGGGTCAGCCCTTGACATTGGACAAATACCGGCCCAATTTCATCACTTTTTTCTTCAAGGACCGATCTGATAATAGTCTATTCTCAAGCCTCTGTTTAATTTTGGCCACTGCTGAATAACTCAAACCGCCAAAATAGCTCCCGATCTCATTATTAGTCATTTCAGTATGGAGTTTTAATATATAGACCGTGATACTTCTTGATTCTCCCTTCATTTGGAGCAGATCATTTGCAGGAATATTTAAATGTCCTGATACTGCTTTAAGCACGTTCTCAGGTTCAACATTGCTGCTAAGCGTTTTTCTATGGGACGTTTCAGTATTTTTTAGTCTGCTTTCATCTAGGGTATCCAAAGCCTTTTTTATAAAGGCCTTACTGCCTAGTACAAAGCCGGCATAGATATCTTTTAATGGATTATTCAATTCATCAATACTTATATCCTCTGCGAATGATTTATAGAATGACGGTGCATCCTTTGTTTTTTTTGATATCATGCTCCAGATTAAGTCTCTACATACTATGTCCTCACCTTTTTTATTAATATAAGAATTATAACTGCTATTGATATAATCCTGAGGTCTTTCAACAATCCCTGCTTTAACAGGATTAAGATGTATGTACCGGCTTAATTCCAAGAGATAATTATCTCTGTCTACCAGGATTGATTTATACCTTCCCTGGAATAAATGACCCCTTCTGCCTCTTTTCCTGTTTATATAAGTAGTGTATGAGCCGTTTATGTAATGCATTATTTTGCTCAGGTTGGCATTAGGAGTTTCAATAAGCAGGTGATAATGGTTGGTCATTAAGACATAGGAATGGAGTATAAATCCGAATTTTTTGGCACCCTCCTTAAGGTATGATTTGAATCTGCTATAATCTGTTTTGCTGTAAAATATTCTTTTTCTATCATTTCCTCTGCTGGTGATATGATAAAAAGCACCTTCGTATTCTATTCTTAAAGCCCGTGCCATATAAAAAACCTCCCATATTTATATATAGGAGGTTATACCAACCAATTATGTCCAATGTCAAGGGCTGACCCCATTGGTTTTCATGATTATTCTCCTTGTTTCTTCTCCATGATTCGGCGTTTTAAATATTCAATATCTCCAAGGGTCAAGTCTTCATTTTCTACCATTGTTGACAGCATTGGTCTCAATGAACCACCGAAAATACGTTTAAGAAATAACCGGCTTTCCATTTTAACAAAATCCGTTTCTTTAATAAGTGGATAATAACTGTATCCCCTGCCGGATTTCTCATATCCGATGGCGCCCTTATTCAATAACCGGTTTATAAATGTTTTGATTGTATTTGATTTCCAATTTGAATTTTTCATCAACTTATTGATAATCTCTGTACCGGTAATTGGATTATATTTCCAGATAACCTTAATAACCTGGTGCTCAGCCTCCGAAATTTCAGGTATTTTTTTCATTTGACATCCTCCATTATTGTTTACTCTTGTAAACACTATAATATTTACACGTGTAAACATTGTCAATAAATTTTTTTAGTTTTTATATTCTATTTTTTATCTTACTGTTTTTATAGTAAATATATTGATGCAGACAAGGTTGCCAAAGGGGATATTTCAATATTTTAATGGAATGAATTCCTGCATTAACTATGCTTGATGAGCTGGTTTATACAGGCTTTTTTAATGAAAGGTGTAACTTCCGCTATATCAGTTCATATAGTTTATACCCATACAGAAGCTTGATTAAAAAAACGCCGGGAAGAGATGTTCCTCCCGGCGAAGCAGTTATTAATTTTGCATCTGTGGTAAATTTTAACCCAGTTTACCCCTCTTCTCCAGGAGATCAGCTACCCGTTTCATGTTCATTCCTTCAAGTGTATCACGTGTAGGGTATCCATTTTCCGGATTATAGCCCTCAAATTTATAGAACTTTGTTTTAAAGTCTTCCACTTTTTCTCTGTCCAGCTTCCGTCCTGCACCATTGTCATATTTCCATTCGCCGTCTATGTACATCGGCATTTCACTTCCCCTGGTGGGCTCGTTATAAATATAATCAGGATATACTTCCATATCCCGGTGCCTTCCCTGCAACACCCAGATGGACCTGTCCAGGGTGTAGATTTTATGACCTATTTACATGGTGTCCGCGAAACTCAGGTTCTGCCCTGTAACAGCGTTCCAGAACCTTTCTTCCGCCTGCGGGGTCGGCCCTCTCCTGTCTTCCGTAGTGCATGTAATACACATGGGCCATCTCCAGCCGCAGAAGCCTCCTCCCCCGATCCACATTTTCTCATAATGCTTTATCCAGGCTACCTGTTTAACTTTATGTTCAGAATATATCCCCGTGGGACCGTCACTGGCGTCCACCATAAATTCATCACCATTATATGGTACCATGGCATCTGTATAAAGTTTGGCAGCCTCTCCAGCGGTGAGAAAGGGGTCGCCTGACCAGGCCATCCAGTGAAGGGGATAATTGGACATCATGTGGAGCATCAGGTCCCGCTCTCCCAGGAGTGATCCAAAACCCCACTCAGCCTCGATAGTCGCGTCATAGTGGTCGGATGTTCCCCAGTAGGAGAGGCGAAGTATACCTTTATGAAGGTCATCCTCATAAAGACCGTATTTCTCTGCGAACCTTGCGGCACCCTCTGCCATGTCATCACCGATTCCTTTACGATTGGCAATGGCGTCCATGAGCATTTCATTGTAGCCTGCTGAATCGGACTGGTCTGTCGGCAGGTCACATTCTATCTTTTTTCCCTTACCGGCAAGCCCCCTTTCTACGAGACTGCTCAAATAGCGCATGGTAGGTATAAGCTGCCAGTGACCCAGCCCGTATTTGCGCGTAGCCTTCTGGCCGGGCATCCTGAAGGTCATTGTTCCGCCGCATACGGATTCATTGGAGTCGGAGCTGGCCAGCCTCATACGGCAGCCCCGGGGGCATGAAGCACAGGCGGCCGCCCTGGCTGGAACAAGAGGCGGTGTCCCGTTGGTTGTATTTGCCCCGCTCGGCGCGCCGGCACTTACACGGTACATCCCGGTTATAAACCTTGTACCCTCCCTGGGATTGTCCACATTCCATTGAAACTGGTTGTACCATAAACGGGCATCCATAAAAGCCTTTGGATCCGCGATGGGTACGCTTCCCGTACCGATCGCGCTTATAGCCTTGAGATTCTTTGAGCCGAATACTCCGCCGAAACCGCAAAGGGCGGCCTGTGAGCCGGGTCCGTGGAGAAGACAGCCAAGACGGCTCTTGTTTTCTCCCGCGACTCCGCAGCAGACCACCGCCGGTACCTGGGTGGTGAAATTGTCATCATCCACTTCCGCCCATTCGCCCTGCTTGAGACTGGGCATTACACGCCTGGCTACTTCCTCCTGGGTGTCCCAGGTATCCATACCCCAAATATCCTTTGCATCTTCAATTACAACCCTGTCGTCTGCTATATTGATCCATACAGGTTTACCTGCTGCACCTTCAACTACGATACCATCCCATCCGGCAAATTTCAGCTGGGAGGTAAAGCGGCCTCCAAAGTTGCTGTGCCCGAACCATTCTATGGGATAGAGCATGGGACCAAGCCCCTGTACTTCACTTCTTCCCGAGCCGGGTACGAATGTGCCGGAGAATGGAGATGCCATTATTATTATCAAATTCCTGGGGTCAAAGGCCTCAAAAGGGAGTTGATCGCCTACCAGGTCAAAAAATATCGCGGACCCTATCCCGTGACCGCCGCCAAACTCTATATATTTTTCCGTGGGAATGGTGCTTGTTGTTTCATTAATATGGTTCCATACAGTCCTGTGGGGCTGCTGGGGACACATCTCAAGACACTTTTTGCACCCTATGCACTCTTCTTCGTTAATCCTCCGGACATTGCCGTTTTCCGTGTCAATGTAAGCAGCACCAACAGGGCAATTTATAACACATGGGGGTGTTACACACTGC
>JBHPCX010000144.1:0-7266 GCA_042573485.1 Thermodesulfobacteriota bacterium
GTAGATCAGTTTCGTGATTTTGACCTCCGCGACCGCGGTCATAGCTACGAAATAGGTGGTGACCTCGATTTCGATCTCGGCCATGGACGTATGAAGCTGATCGGGCTCGAACGTTTCAATTCCAGCGATATGAAACAAAGCTCGATCCTGAGCTTCGTGGATAAGTCACCTTCGACCGGCAGCCGTTTTACTACACAATCCGAATCCGGAGAAAGGATCGCCCGGGCCGAATACAAGTGGGACATGCTGGGCGGGAACTGGCAGCTTGATACAGAGGCAGCCTTCAACCGGTTCGATCAGGCGTCGCAGCTGTATAATCTTGATACCAATAGCAGCTTCGCCGAGATTCAGCTCCCGAACAGTACAGGGGGAGTGACTGAAGACCGCTATGAAATGATCCTTACCCATGGCCGCTCAATTAGAGAAGGATTTACCATGCAGCTAGGCGCGGGCGGTGAATATTCGAAACTTGCCCAGGCCGGTTCCGGCGGTCTTGAGCGCACCTTCTGGCGGCCTAAAGGCTCGCTCCTGCTGGCCTGGACGCCCAAAAAAGGGCTAGACCTTTCACTCAAGCTCGCACGTCGTGTCGGCCAGCTTTCCTTTGATGATTTCCTCGCGGAAGTTTTTCTGGATGAAGGGAACGCCAATTCAGGAAATGTAAAACTCAAACCCACACAGAGCTGGGAATCCGACCTGGAGATAAAGAAGGATCTGGGTGAATGGGGATCGGCCAATCTCAGGCTCTTTGCACGCTGGTACGACGACTACGTCGACATAATCCCGATGCCGGGAGGTGGTGAGTCGCCTGGAAATATCGACAATGCGAAACTATACGGCATAGACTGGAACAGCACATTCAACCTCGATCCAATTGGATGGAAAGGTGCCAAACTTGATTACAGTATAAAACTCGAAAAAAGCATTATCGATGATCCTCTAACCGGAGTTGAGCGTCACTTCAGTCGTCACTACGACCGGGTGGGAGATATTTCACTACGCCATGATATCCCCGGCAGCAACTGGGCTTGGGGCCTGGGCATGGAATTCTATCATGTACAGCCCTTTTTTCGCCTGTCCGAAGTTGGCCGCGAATATGAAGGTCCGATCTACACCAGGGCATTTATTGAGCATAAAGATGTTTTCGGACTGACAATGAACCTGATGATCTTCAACCTGACGGATGGCAGGGGGATATATCATCGAACCGTATATACTGGCCTACGCAACAGTTCCCCTGTTCTTTTCATCGAGAATCGCGACCTCAGTGTGCAGCCGATCTTCATGCTTAATATCACGGGCAGCTTCTAAGCCAGTTTGAGCTTTTGAGAAAGGGTTAAAAATTACAGATCACTTGCCATAATCTCAGAAGCACTCCTTTCTGTGGTTCATAGCATGCAATTTAAGGTTACAACTAATTTGGGCGACCTGCTATTCAGAAAGTGAAGGCTTGAAATGTTTATCGAAGAAATATATGCTTTTTCTCTACTAGTAGTAGGATGTCTGGAAAAATGAGTTAAAAATATTTTTATCAATAATTGATCAGAAATGGGAAAGATAAGAATGAGACTTAGATATGCTTCAATTATGGCTTTGACATTGGTTTCGCTATGTTACGCAGGTTGTATGTCCCAATTTGTGAAAAGTCCAGCAAATGAACCTGTAGCACCTGAAATTGTCACCTCAATTGATAACACGCCATCGGCTGCAATGCCTAGTAATCAAATGCCGGATACGCTGGTCTCTGAAATTCCTGCAGATGCCACAATCTATGGTAAGGAAGAAGCAACACTGTCCTCCATTCTAAACTTGTACGAGGAAGCTGAAAATGCTCTTGATAACGGTGACTACAGTCTCGCCGAAACCCATATAGATAGAGCTGCTGTTCTGTCTGCTAGTATCGACATAGCCTCAATTGGTGACGAGTCCCTCGCGCTCAGATATATGAATACACTTGCCTCCATTTTTCAGGACTATGGTAGGCTTTTTAGGGATGTGGATCAAATCAACCGGGAAGAACCACTTAACTGGCTCGAACAGTTGTCAGAAACAAAGCCTGAAGACTTCAAGAATGGTAGATGGACAGATGATGAACTTATGCAAATCGTCAGAAAAATCGCTCTTCGTTGTGATATGCCTATTGAATATAATGATAGGGTAAAAAAATCCATTCATTTTTTCCAGACAGTAGAGAGGAAAACAATGGAAAAATGGATACACCGAAGCGGTATTTATATGCCCATTATCAAGAAAATTCTAGAAGAACATGACCTGCCTCTAGATCTCGCCTATCTTTCTATGATTGAAAGCGGATTTAATCCAAGAGCCTATTCGCGTACACATAATTCTGGATTGTGGCAATTTGGTTCCGCCACCGGACGTATGTATGGGTTGAAAAGAACACAGTGGTATGACCAACGCTATGATCCTCTCAAATCCACAAAGGCTGCAGCCCGTTATCTTAATGATCTTTACAAGATGTACGATGACTGGCTTGTGGTGATGGCGGCCTACAACTACGGACCAACAAGAATCAACCGAAGGATAAAAGCTGGGAGTACTGATTTCTGGTCCATGAAATTACCCCAAGAAACACGTAACTACGTGCCTTCATTCATGGCAGCAGTGATAATATCCAAAGCACCTGAACTTTTCGGTTTTGAAAAAATTGAAAAGGAAGCACCTTTGACTTTCGATACTGTTGAAGTGCCCTATACAAGTCTAAAAAAAGCAGCAGAATGCGCGGGAGTTGATTTGAAAACACTTAAGGCGATTAATCCTGAGCTTATTAAATCACATACTCCTGCACGACAGAACTATACTCTCAGGATTCCTACCGGAACTAAAGAACACTTTCTTACTGAATACGCAAAGCTACCGAAAGAAAAATATTCACCACCGGAAGTCGATAAATATTATGTCAAACGTGGTGACACCCTTTCCGGTATTGCAGCAAAATTTCGTGTATCAGTGAATAGTCTCGTTACTGAGAATGGCATCAGAAACCGAAACAGACTCCGTATCGGTCAGAAGCTCAGTATTCCAGGCCGTGGGGCTTCATCTGGAAATTCATACCCTGCAATTGCTTCGAAACCAATAACCCAGGCTGAACTTACTGCTGCAAAGAAAAACACATCAACATATACCGTACGCAGAAATGATAGCCTCTGGATAATCGCGGTTAAACATAAAACCAGTGTTAGCATGATTCAAGCTCTAAATAACATGGGAAAACGCACTAGAATCCATCCAGGACGGAAGTTGAAAATCCCCGCCAGGAGTGAAACAATATCTGTGTCCTCTGCCTCTCAGCTTGCTGAGACCTCAACAAAGGGTAATGGTGAGATAATTTATATAATTAAGAAGAGAGATACGTTGTATGAAATTGCTTTGAAATACAATGTTTCATACCGCGATATAATGCGTTGGAACAATATTAAGAACCACCGTACTATCAGACCCGGACAAAAAATAATCATTATGACAAAAAAAGGATAAATGAAAGCATAGGCTAAAATGCTATTAAGCACGCATTTTACCCATACTGTTAAGGTAAAGAATATAATTTTTTTTATATTACAAATACCTCAGAATTTCTATTTTAGTGGGAGATAGCAGTTATAGCAGATTTTTATCGCTTTCCTGCATGCACAATATCTAGGTGTGTCGTTATTGATTACTTCTGATATGCTTGGATGCTTTATCGCTCCAAATCAGATGTCTTACTTAATTAAAATATACTCTTTCAAACTCAAAACGGGTTTTTTCAAATTGTATAATACTTATTACTCTTTATGGTTACCCTGTATCTTTTTCAGGTTCGCAAGCTGACGTCTTCTAGCATAAGACAACAATAAATAGGAGAACACCAAACATCCTAAACCCATCCCGCCCCCAAGTAAGATCCCTTCCAAATAAAAGCCTGTAATCCACGAGCCAATCAAAAAAAAGGAGTAAAGGACCGTTAAAACAAGGCAGAATAAAGCAAAGGATTTTAGAAACTTCGCGTTGTCCTGGGTTACGGTTACTTTGTCCATATCAGTGGCAGTCGCCACATTGGATTTGAAGTAGTGCCAGCCAGCACAGCTTGAAACGTATTGCCAGCCTGCATCAGCATAGAGCTGAAAATACTCATCTCTGTCTTTGAATTTAACCTGGTCAAAACCGTGACAGAAATGCACTGACTCCGGTTCAGTGCGTTCAAAAAAATAAATCGCCGGCCAGACGTTTACCAGACGAAATCCAAGGCTTGCCATTTCCTCGAGCCACTTCAACTCGCCATCCATATTCCAAACAGGAAAAATCCGAAATTTAACGACTCTATTACTCATTAGTTTTTCTCCTTTTTAAATTGCTTTACAGCATTCTCAGCAACCAAACTAAGCCGTTGAATGCGTGCTAACTCATCATTGGCTTTTTCTCTGCCGAGTTTAGTCAATCGATAATTCTTTCGTCTCCCTGAATCATTTCCGCAGGGTTCAACCCAGTTTTGCTTCTGCATATTCTTTAGCGCTGCGTACAGCGTGCCTGGTCCCAAAGAAAATGTGCCCCCGCTCATCTCCTCAACCTTCTGCATGATTCCATATCCATGCAGGGGTTCAGCCAGCGCGAACAATATGTAACTGTATGCCTCTGTTAACCCACTATTGCCGGACATAATGCCTCCAAATTCTGTTATAACGGTTGTCGTTATATCGTCGTACGATATATAATAAAACAGCTTGCTTATATTGTCAAGAGTTATATCGTATTCCGATATATTGAGAAGAATTCAGAAGCTAAAAAGTTAAACGAAGGCTTTCAAGCAAAATAGTAAAGAGCTATAAATAGTCATATCAGTAATGGTCTATATCACTATATCTTGTGATTCAGATTAATGCTCCGAAATTGCAACCTGCAAATATCTGAAAATTTTACACCTCTTAAAAATCTGTGATATCTACTTCATATATGCATAAGCCAATGTTAAGACTTCTGCTATAAGTCTTAAAAACTATAGACGTTAAGAAAGTATAGGCTGCATGAAGAAGATTATTGACGCGGAGCATCAGAAGGGTGAGTTCCCATGTCGACCATGGAAACAGGACAAATAGACTGATTAAGGACTACATCCTGTCATATACCAGGGTAATATTTCTTTTACCCCAGGGAGTACTGGATATCTGTTTAATTAACAGGGTCTCATTAGAATCTAATAAGCTCCAGGTTTCATCAGTAATTGATTCCGACTCCTGCCCGCCCATACCGAATTTTGCCTTTGTCCTTATAGTTATTGATTTTTTATCTTTTGAAAGTATAACACTGGTTCTGGCCGGAAAATTCATAAACTTTGTATCATATTCCCTGCCGTCCACGGTATAACTCTCTTCGATAACCTGGTCATCAGCATATTCAACAATAATGGTTTTTGTTATATTTATATGGTCACCATCCTGGATTACAGACACTTTATAGGGAACAGAACTTATCCCGAATTGATCAAGAACACTTTTATCTTCATTAAATACCCACTTTCCTGAAAAATCAGCTGCCGTCTCATAAACCTTTAAAGGGGGAAGTCCACAGATATCACGAAAGGGTTTTGTTATTTCTGAATAGACTTTATCTTCAAGGTTAATTATCCGGGGGTCCTTCATCAGGATATCATACTGCTTTTTCCTCGTGTTTCTTACCATACCCGCCCATGTCACGTAAAAGCACCAGCCGGGCTGCCTGCCCAGGATCTCAAGAGAGGGAGGATTGCCTACTTCACCAAGAACAAGAGGTTTTCCCTTTGACAACTCAAGCAGTGAGTCATAATAGTCCTGCTTAAAGTCACTTCCATACACGTCCAGTGACAGAACATCCAGGTACTCATCTCCCGGGTAATATTTAGAAAAGGCCATTTCGGGTTTGTTAGGCCTGTCAACACTCCAGAGCCATACCAGGTTATTCAATTTATGATGCTTAACCAGCCTGTCAAAGATCTGTATATATAAGGCCTTTGTACTGTATTTTCCAAGACGGCCTCCCCACCAGAACCAGTCTCCGTTCATTTCATGATAGGGGCGCCACAATATGGGTACTTTCGCATCCTGGAGTTTCTTCAGGTAAAATGCAATGTTATCCACCTGTTTGCACCATTTTTTATACAGTTCAGTCCCCGGAGTAAGGACATCTCTGAATTGATCATCAAGAAGCTGGCCCTGAACGCTGGCAAGCGCTTCCGGATTGCTGCCGGGTCTCGGCTGAAATGTTACAGGCTCGTCCGCTGTTGGGGGTACGGCATGCCAGCAGATCGTAATGATGGAGCCAAGCTTATGCTGTCTTATCGCTTCTTCAACAATATCCGGCCTGGCAAGGTAGGAATCTGTATCACCGTCTTCGGCAAATCCCCAGTCAATGCTGAATACCGCCGGTGTTTTCCCAATATATTTTTTAGCAAACCAGCTGTTCCGGTCCCTGATGTTCGGATAATTATGCTGACCCGTAAGCATGTATTTTCCGGATATTCTGTATAACAGATTTAAGAGGGCGGTTGCTTCAGGAGAAGCATCGGGTGTTACGGGTTTAACCTGCTTCGCGGCTTGTAACTGGAATGAAGATATCAGGCAGATAAAAAGTGTAATTAAAAAAACAGTTTTTCGTATTATCATGTTTTTCCTCTAAAATTATTATTCTTGTCTCAAGGCCTTCCTTGATTCCCTGTCCACAAGCGTAAAGAGCATGTCTATATCATCTTTTTTATGGGATCCCAGGTGACCACGAACTTTAATAAACTCGCAATCCAGCCTGTCTATCATTTTATAAAATTCAATATACAGCTCATGGTTATTTAAAAGCCTGTTTTTCTTTGTTTTATAATTATTTTTTTCAAGCCTCTCACGCCTGCCCTCAAGCTTCATGATATTTTGAGAATCAGTGTATACAATAAACTTTTTTGCAGATTTTCCAACTTCCTTCAAAGCCCATAATAATGTTTCAAGTTCCAGTCTGGTTGATGATGTATCCTCAAATCTTTTGACCTTTACCTGTTTTCTCAATAATTCCGGTGAAGGTCCTATTTCAGGCACAGCCAGATAAGCACCATAGCCTGTTTTTGTCCTGGTATTAACACTTCCGTCTGTAAATAAAATTAATTTGTCCATAAATCCTGTTAATCGGCCAGGTGTAAAACCTAATAATATTGACTTAAGGAATTTTCTCGCCAGAAACCTCCCTTCCCCTGGTGGGAGGGGCTGGGGGAGGGGGAGAAAGCATCGGGTGTTACGGGTTTAACCTGCTTCGCGG
>JBHPCX010000145.1:0-7177 GCA_042573485.1 Thermodesulfobacteriota bacterium
CTTATTCCGCGGCCTGAGTCCATTATATCGATATTATATCCGCCCTTTTCCTCAGCCACATGAATATTTATCTTTCCTTCCCCCGGAATAGCCTGCATAGCGTTGATTATAAGATTCATGAGTACTCTGTGAAGCAGATCCTGGTCAGCAGTAATCTGAAACCGCTGGCTGTCTATATTTGTCTCCACTGTAATACCCTTTTTATCTATCTCCGGCTTTAAAAAGTCTATATTTTTTTGAATTATTTCATTGAGATAAACCTTATGAAGATTTAATTCATGGGGGCGGGCAAAATCAAGAAATTCCGTGACAATCCTGTTCAGCCTTATGGATTCTTCTGTAATTACACTTGAAAGTCTTTTATGCTTCTCATCTGCATCAGGCATATTGTTTAGAAGTTCCGCGGTACTCTGTATTATACCCAGGGGATTTTTTATTTCATGAGACACGCCTGCTACCATTTCACCCAGGGCTGCCAGCCTTTCCGCCAGATTCAACTGTTCAACAAGCTTCCGCTGTTCTATAGTTCTGCTCTCTATTATTCTTTGTGCCTTTCTTACTATAAAGAGAAGGGCAAAGAAAATAATAACCATTATAAGAACAGACATTCCGAATATTGTATATTGAAACTTTGCTATGGAATTGTACTGGTCTGTCATGTCCAGCACCATTTCCAGGATTCCTATAATTAGTATTTCATCCCTGAGGGGGATTTTGAGAGGGATATAGGTCCGGACCTTCTTTTGCCCTCCTATTGCTCCAAGGCTGACCCCCCAGAAATTATCTTCCTCTGATATCAGTTCGGAAGAAAGCTCCCCTTTTGATGCTTTAAGATATCCATTTGTCTTAAAAGTCTTTTCCTTTACAAGAGCGGGATCTGTACTGTATATGATCAGGCCATCATACAAAGAGTGAAGGTTTATTACATCCACATTCAGGCTTTCTGTGGCGTTTCTTACTGCCGTGTCAAGGGCTTCCCTCTGTGGTTCACTGCTTAGAGTTATGTTTCCATATTGCTGATACATGGGTATGGTAAAATTAAGGAGTAGCTGCAGATCAATATGGGTCCCTACTTGAAAGGCATAATCCGTGTAATTTTTAATAAGGATGTCTTTCGCTTTCTGAGAAATAAACAGCGCAAATGGAATGCTGATAATTATTATTACAATAAAGCTTGTAATCGCGAAATACTTTGCCAGCCTGAAAGGTTTCACTTCGGGAATATTCGTTCTGTGGTGTGATTGTGACATTTAGTTTTCCAGAATAGAAATAATACGCACCTTATAACATTTAAAAAGGAAAATCTCCAGTTTCTCTTTCCTTTTGGCTATTCAATAATTTCTGCATATTTAACCCTTTATTTAACCACCTGGTTATTGGGTCGTGTATAGAGAAATTAGAAAACAGAAAAGAGTATAAAAGCACTGGATTCCGCAATCAAAGCCTGCCCCGCACTTGATGCGGGGTCGCGGAATGACATGTATCCAGCTTAATTTTCACTATTCTCTTTTCTATTTCCTGTTTTCACATGTCTCTATTTGACTTACACAAGTTCCAGGGGTAAAAGAAACCATTGTGAACTACAAAGAACTGCCATACATGCTTTACGCGGATGAAGAGGGAAACATCTATGATCATCCATACTACCGCATGGCCGGGTTTTCCGGTAATGATCCTTTTGATATAGCAAAAGAGGATATAATTACCATGCCCCGGTTCAGCAAGCTGTTTTATTTCCCTGACTGCCCTCCAATTGGCGTCGATCCTGAAACAGGGCGGCATGAAATTATTCCGGAAATCAATACAGGCGGTAAAAACCAAAAATGTCTGGCTGTTTCATCATTTCTTGAACCCGGATTTGTAAGAACACATCTTCCTGCGGCTGACTACAGCAATAAAGACTATACACTTCCCATGTGGGGATATACCGCGGTTGGCTTCAAAGATGGAGGCTATCATGTAACAGGTTTCAGAGTGGAATATAATTATAAATGGGATCCTGAAAATTATGATGATACATCCCTGGTTCAGTCCATTGAAACATACCGTAAAAATTGCGCTGATACACCCCTTGTTAATCACCTCACTGACTGCGCTGTAAACAACCACTGTTTCGCCGCGAAAAACCTTTTTCTTGGGCGGTGGGAAGCCCCGCTGCCTGTCAGCAGAAACTGCAACTCCGGTTGTCTTGGATGCCTTAGCCTTCAGCCTGATGATATGTGCAGATCCTCTCACTATAGAATATCCTTCACCCCGGAAAAAGATGAAATTGTAAACATTGCCCTCAGGCACATCCAAAGAGCGGAAGAATCCATCGTAAGCTTTGGACAGGGTTGTGAAGGTGAGCCACTGACAGAATATAAACTGATCAGGGACAGTATCAGAAAAATTCGGGAAAAGACCGGCCATGGAACCATAAACATGAACACAAACGGAAGCTGGCCCGACCGTGTCAGGCAAATTGCAGAAGCAGGTCTTGATTCAATAAGAATAAGTCTGAACAGTGCCAGAAAGGATTTTTATAACAGCTATTACAGACCAAAGGGATATACATTTGAAGATGTTATATCTTCCATAAAGCTTTCAAGGGAGATGGGACTATACACCATGATCAATTACCTTGTTTTTCCCGGCATCTCTGACCAGGAAGAAGAAATAGAGGCGCTGGGAGAATTAATTCAAAGGACAGGATTAAACTTTATTCATATCAAAAATCTTAATATTGATCCCCGGCTCTATCTGGACAGCCTGCCCCTTACAGGTGCACCAGCGATGGGTATGAAAAAGATGACAGAGATAATCAAGAACGAATTCCCGGGGATTGAACTTGGATATTTTAATCAGCCGGTGGAAAAGATTAGGAGAAGAGAGAAACCAGAAAAGAGTAAAGAGTGATTTCAGAGTGGGGACGCCCTTAACTTATTAACTTCGTTTAATGTGCGAAGTTAATAAGTGAATAATTTTTTAATTCAGCCATTTTCCCGAGCTACCGCCCGGAAACCAATATCCTTTCTGTAATAGACGTCTTTCCAGCTGATCTTTTCAACAAGTTCATAGGCTCTTTTCTGAGCATCGCTGACGCTCTCACCCAGCGCTGTAACACAAAGAACCCTTCCTCCGCTGGTAACAACATCTCCCTCTTTTACAGCTGTTCCCGCGTGAAAAACTTTAATATCGTCACATTCCTCATCAGGCAGACCTGCAATAATATCCCCTTTACCATACTTTTCAGGGTACCCTCCGGCAGCCATTACCACCCCCAGGGAAGCACGATTGTCCCACTCGGTATGAACCCTGTCCAGCCTTTCTTCAAGGGCCGCGAGGCACATTTCCACAATATCAGATTTCATTCGGAGTAATACGGGCTGGGTTTCAGGGTCACCAAACCGGCAGTTATATTCCAGTACACTTGGAGTCCCATCCTCCAGAATCATCAATCCCGCGTACAAAAAGCCGGTGTAGGGATAACCCTCATCAGCCATCCCCTTTACGGTGGGCTCTATTACCTCTTCCATAGCCCGTTTGTAAATACTGTCCGTAAGCACTGGAGCAGGAGAATATGCCCCCATTCCACCGGTATTGGGCCCTTTATCACCATCGTAAACCGCTTTATGGTCCTGTGACGTGGCCAGGGGCAGGATATTTTTCCCGTCAACCATTACAATAAAACTCGCCTCTTCCCCTCTGAGACATTCTTCAACAATGATCTTTTTTCCGGCGTCTCCAAATGATACCCCTGAAAGCATATCCCGCGTAGCGGAAATTGCTTCATCACTGGTCTGGGCGATTATTACGCCTTTTCCTGCAGCCAGCCCATCGGCCTTGACTACTACCGGTAGATCTACAGACATAATATATTTCCTCGCGGGTTCAAATTCTGCAAACACCCTGTATTCTGCGGTCGGAATACCATGTCTTTTAAGAAAATCCTTGGTAAATACCTTTGATCCTTCAAGTCTTGAAGCGTCCTTTGAAGGCCCGAAACATTTCAGACCCGAGTTCCGGAACACGTCAACAATCCCCTCAACAAGGGGAGCTTCAGGGCCGATAATGGTCAATTCCACACTGTTATCAAGGGCAAATTGTACAAGCGCGTCAATATCCGTTACACCAAGTTCGATATTTTCAACGCCGGGTTCAAGGGCTGTTCCAGCATTACCGGGAGCAACATATACCCTTTCAACACTGGGTGACTTGGCCGCCTTCCACGCAAGGGCATGTTCCCTGCCTCCGCTTCCAATAATCATAACTTTCATAGTATTCACCTCGGTAGTTTAATGGTTTGGAGTATAAGTAAGAGACCTCGTACTGTCAAGAAGAGAGGTTAGGGACGGCCAATTAGCAATTATCAATTATCAATAAAAAATTATAGGTAGTCACCTATTGATCACTAGTCATTGATCATTGATAATTGATAAAGCCTCCCTGCACCTCAACCCTCAAACCTTGAACCGCTAAACACACTGACAAGAAATTCGAAGCTATATGATTTACCAACTATAATCTTAGTTTCAAATTCCAACATTATACTTTTTATTGCATTGAACACTGTTTTAGGCTTTAATAATATGATATCATTTAATTTTTTTAATAAAACATACTTGTCAAAAGCAGGTCTTTTTTATGAACAATAAAATGAAGCATGCGTATACCATTATTTTGGTATCGCTGATGATTACAGCCGGATGTTCAAGCGAGGAAGATACTGATTCTTCTGAAATCAATACCTCGGTAAGACAGGCTATCAAAATACCGGCTTCCAGCGACAGCGGAAAGCCAGATTCTCCGGCTGCGGCTGAAGAATTAATTAAAACAACACCGGATGCAGACATAAAACAGGTTAAACCTGAAAAGAAAGAGGGTCAGTACATCGTTCAGAAAGGCGATTCTTTGCCCGACATCGCAAATAAAAAGGATGTCTATAACAGCCATCTAAAATGGCCTATCCTTTACAGAGACAATAGAAAATTACTGGCCGGGTATAAAACCAGACAGGATTTTCCTGATACCGGGCTTTCTTCGGGGATTATATTAAAATATATAACAGATGATGATTTTCAAAAGAACCTTCGGAGCCGATCAAAAGATCGCTATGTTGTTAATATCATTTCATCTCCCGATCTGGAAAAGGTCATTCCTCATACAATTGCACTTATTGATAATGGCTTTTTCACATATTTAACAGGAGTAAAGGTGAATGAAAAAGACTGGTACAGGCTCAGGGTAGGTTTCTTCAGTACCCGGGCCGATGCCCTGGAAACCGGTCAAAAAATAAAGGACCTCCTGGGCATTTCGGAGATATGGGCCGCGGAAACTGAAGATGATGAGTTCCGGGAATTCGGAGGCTATTAATATAACGATGGATAATACTAAGGAAAAAAATCGAATTATACTGGGTGTAACCGGAGGAATCGCGGCATACAAAGCCCCGGAATTGGCAAGAATGCTGATCAAGAAGGGACATGATGTCAGGGTTGTGATGACAGAAAATGCTGCCCGTTTTATCGCCCCTCTGACTTTTGAAGCTTTGACAAAAAACCGTGTAATAAGCAGTATGTGGGACAAGGATACCAATCCCCTGGCCCACATATCCTGGGGGCAGGAATCAGATCTTGTGATTATAGCCCCGGCTACCGCTAATTTTATCGCAAAAATGGCCAACGGCATTGCTGATGATTTTCTATCCACAATGGTACTGGCATCTACGGCCCAGGTGCTTGTATGCCCTGCAATGAACAGCGAGATGTATATAAACAGCATCACTCAGGATAATATAAATAAACTTATTGACCATGGCTGTATGGTAATGAAACCGGGAGAAGGCCATCTGGCATGCGATACCGAAGGCCCGGGCAGGCTTCCTGAACCTGTTGATATTGCCGAACAGGCCTGCATAATGCTTTCCCGGCAGGACCTTGCGGGATTGAAGATACTGGTAACAGCAGGGCCGACAACGGAAGACATTGACCCTGTAAGATATATAACTAACCGTTCTTCAGGTAAGATGGGGTATGCCGTAGCAAAAATGGCCGCTCTACGGGGCGCGTCTGTAAAACTTATAAGCGGCCCGACAGCTTTAAAACCACCGGCAGGTACAGACTTTATAGTTGTAAAAACAGCAGAAGAAATGAAAAATGAAGTTATAAAACACTGCAGGCATATGGATATAATAATTAAAGCTGCCGCGGTCTCTGACTACAGACCTGCCGAAGTATCGGCACAAAAGATAAAAAAGTCGGATAATGATTTTTCAATTAAACTGACCAGTAATCCGGACATACTCTCTGAACTTGGAAAACTCAAGGAAGAATCAGGCTTCATCCTTACCGGGTTCGCCGCGGAAACAGAAAATATCCTCGATAATGCCAGGGAAAAACTCCTGAAAAAGAACCTTGATTTGATTGTTGTCAATGATGTGACAGCAAAAAACGCGGGTTTTGACACAGATACAAACCAGGTTACAATTATCAGTAAGGACGGAGGAAAGGAGGAACTGCCCATCATGTCCAAGGAAGAGGCAGCCGATAGAATCCTGGACAGAATAAAGACAATAAAACAGGGTGAATCATGAATTCCGAATCAGATCTAAAAGAACTGGTAGTGAATATAAAAAAAATACTTGCAGCCAACCTGGATACCGGTATTGAATTCCCCCCCCTTAATATATCTGAAGCTGAACCATCCACAAACAAAACCCGTAAACCGACAGATACTCTGGAAAATTTAAAAGAATATATTGGAGACTGTACACGCTGCAAACTCAGTCAGAAAAGAAAACATGTAGTATTTGGAGAAGGGGCATCCAATGCCAGGCTCATGTTCATTGGAGAGGGCCCCGGCAGGGATGAAGACCTTGAAGGAAGGCCCTTTATTGGTGAAGCGGGCAAGCTACTTACAAGAATTATTGAAAACGGTATGGGTATTAAAAGAGAAGAAGTATATATCTGTAATGTCGTTAAATGCCGCCCTCCGGTAAACAGGGACCCTGAAAGAGAAGAAATAGACTGCTGTATTTCCTTTTTAAAAAAACAGATTGAAATAATAAAACCTGAAGCAATATGTACCCTTGGCAGAATAGCCGCGAGAGAACTCCTCAAACGTGATTTTAAAATAACCCTGGAGAGAGGCCGCTGGCAGACTTATTTAAACATACCTGTTATGCCCACATATCACCCCG
>JBHPCX010000146.1:0-7141 GCA_042573485.1 Thermodesulfobacteriota bacterium
ATAAAAATAAAAGGATAATTTCCCGTAGTTTTTTGGAATATTATACTGAAAATTAAATTTTTCTAAAAATTTTCTATACCGCAAATCTGGTTAAAAGACTTAGTTAAAGCTACCGCGAAGCGGTTTCGTGCATATTGAGGATATCCAAAATTAAATAACCACCACCTAGATATTCATATCCAGATGATGGTTATTTACAATTGTCTTAAAATAATATTTATACTGTCTCTTTCAAAGCCTTTCCAGCTTTGAATTTAACAACCCTACTTGCCTTGATTTTTATAACTTCACCTGTTTGAGGATTCCTGCCTTTTCTGGCTTTTCTTTTATTCACTTTGAATGTGCCAAATCCAACCAATGTGACGGGTTCAGATTTTCTTTTTTTCAGCGAATTGGTGGTTATGTAAAACATGCTAATTATAATATGTTTAGTCAAAAAATAAGAGGTATTTAAAATATAAGAATTGTATGATTTACCGCAGAACATGAAAGGTTATTTGTTTTCTCTCTTATTTCTACTAAAATGTACCTGGAGGGCCATCATCGCGGCAGGTGTAACTCCCGCGATCCTGGAGGCCTGGCCGAGGTTTACCGGTTTGATTTTATTTAGTTTCTCTTTTACCTCCCCTGTCAGGCCATATACCTGATCATATTCTATCTCCTCAGGGATCTTGAAGTCTTCCATTTTTTTTAATTTCTCAACATACTCCTCCTGCCGCTTTATATAACCTTCATATTTTATTCTTGTCTCCACCTCTTCATAAATGCTGGCAGCTTCCTGATCCAGCTCAGGAGCAAAAGTATAGAGATTTTCAAAATAGACATCACTTCTTCTCAAAAGCCGGGCAAGTGAAACAGGATTTTTTATTGCCGTTGTTCCTATCTCCTTCAATTTATCAAGGGTTCCTTTATCAGGTTTCAGCCTGATATCATTCAGGCATTTCAGGAGTTTTTCAATCCTGTCCATTTTGTTGAGAAAGTCCCTGTATACATCCTCAGGCACCAGCCCGAGTTCATAACCTGTTTTCCGCAGCCTGGCATCCGCGTTATCCTCCCTCAAAAGGAGCCGGTATTCAGCCCTTGAAGTAAACATGCGGTAGGGCTCTTTTGTCCCCTTTGTAACAAGGTCATCTATGAGAACTCCGGTGTATGCCTTTGCCCTTGAAAGAATAAGCGGTTCCTCCCCCCTTACCTTCAGCACAGCGTTTATTCCGGCGAGAAGGCCCTGCGCCGCTGCTTCCTCATATCCGGAAGTCCCGTTTATCTGCCCGGCGTGATACAGGTTTTTTACAAGCTTTGTCTCCTGGGTGGGTTTTAATTGTATTGGATTTACATAGTCATACTCAATCGCGTAGCCGGGCCTTAATATTTCCGCGTTTTCAAGCCCCGGAACAGACCTGACCATTTTTTCCTGAACATCAACCGGAAGGCTAGTAGCCATGCCGTTGGGATAGACTTCATTTGTATCAAGGCCCTCCGGTTCAAGGAATACCTGATGCCTTTCCCTGTCAGCAAACCGGACAATTTTATCCTCGATTGAAGGGCAGTACCTTGCCCCGACACCCTCGATAATACCGCTGTAAAGAGGTGATTTTTCGAGCCCGGCCCTTATTTCATCATGGGTCTTTTCATTGGTATAGGTTATGTAACAGGGAAGCTGGGGAAGAGTAAGTTCCTTTGTAGTAAATGAAAAAGGCCTGGGATTTTCGTCACCATCCTGTCTTTCAAGCCCTGAGTAATCAATGGTTCGGCTGTTGAGCCTGGGAGTTGTTCCGGTTTTGAGTCTTCCTATCTCAAAACCCAGCTCTGCAAGCTGTTCGGAAAGAGCGTTGGCCGCGGGATCACCCAGTCTGCCGGCGGAAAAATGATCAAGGCCGATATGAATCAGCCCCCTTAATGATGTGCCTGTTGTAAGGATAACTGTTTTGGAAAGAAACCGTTCATGTATTTGTGTTTCAACTCCATGAACAGTATTATTTTCAACAAGCAGCCGCTCGACCAGTGCCTGCCTTATGTCCAGGTTTGGCTGGTCTTCAAGAACCTCCTTCATCCTCTTTCTGTAAAGGTCCCTGTCATTCTGTGACCTTGATCCCTGAACAGCAACGCCCTTACGCGTATTTAACCGCCTGAACTGAATGCCTGTAAGATCAGCCGTTTTTGCCATTTCACCGCCCAGGGCATCTATCTCCTTAACAAGATGACCCTTGGCAAGCCCTCCTATTGCCGGATTACAGCTCATGGCAGCTATATGGTCAAGGTTGACAGTAAGCAGTAAGGTAGGGTGCCCCATCCTGGAGGCTGCAAGGGCCGCCTCACATCCGGCATGCCCTGCTCCTACTACAATTACGTCATATTCTTTTACATTTTCAGACATGGGAATATCTTATATTAAAACTACTGATAAAGGATATATAAAATTAATGGCGCAGGGTGCATCCGCCCTGCGCCTGTATATTCAACTCAATCACATAAAGACTATTTCATTATTAATTAGTTCATGTGTTTTGTCAATTTCGAGATGTAAACCGGGATACCTGACTGTATAAATTCTCATTGATTACATGATTTTTCCCGGAGTTTAGACTACTGTTTTAAGCGGGAATCGAAATGATAGATTGTTTAAAATAATAATGTCCATATTGTACTGTGAGTCGAAATCTGGTATTTATTACTTTTTTTTATCTGGTAAATTAAAAAGGTGACATAAAAAAGTAAATAATATATATTAATCAATACTTTATCATAATAGCTTTTTTTATAATAGCTTTATATCTAAATTAAAACTTTATATGAAAACAAATATCTATAAATATACCATAACAGTATTTGCCCTCTTTTTAATGGTTATAAATTTCTCTTCAACATGCCTTGGGCAGTCTGAAGAGGAAATGCGTATGCTTAGATTGTTCTATGATGACAAAGATCTAGTTATTTCATCATCAAGATACCCCAAACCAATCTCCCAGGTAGCGGAAAACATCACGATTATTACCGCAGATGACATAGATGCCATGAACGCCCACTCAGTTGCTGAGGTCCTGGACAGGGTTCCCGGTCTTTTCATTAGCAGCAACAGGGATTTTGGAGCCAATTCACTAATAAATATGCAGGGATCCGAACCGAGGCATACGCTTATTTTAGTGGACGACATACCATTGAACTTTATTAACGAAGGATCTGCTGATACCATAACTGTACCAGTCGGAATTATAGACAGAATTGAGATTATAAAAGGGCCTGCATCATCTGCCTGGGGGTCATCACTGGGTGGCGTAATAAATATTATCACTAAAGCTGCCGGAAATACTCAAAAACCTGCCGGCTCAATTCATGCCTCCTATGGCAAGGGCAGCAGCCAGGATTACAGGGCTGATTTATCAGGTAAGGTGGGCAAGGCCCGATATTATTTATATGCTGGTGCTCTTGATTCCGACGGCCTTGTGGGTTCAAGGTTTTCTGATATTGAAAGCATCTATTCCAAGATTGAATTACCTGTTTCAGGGAAGGTGAATACGGGATTTAGTATTAAATATAGTAATGCTGAAACCGGCCTCGGAGATTTTCCGGATTACGACACAAATATTATGGGGAGTATCCAGTCTTTTTATATGGCCCCTTACCTTAACGCTAAAATCACCAGTGACATTGATTTAAGGTTTTCCGGCTACTATTTAAGACAGGAAATAGGCCAGGAGAGCAATGCGCTGGGCCAGGGAATGGTGGGGCAGGCTGGGGATCTTTATCTAGGAATAGCAATCAAGGAAGAATCCTGGGGAGGAAAGGGTCAGGCCGTCTTAACAAAGGAAAACCATACGGTTGTGTTTGGGGTGGATTTTGAAAGGGGAGAATATGACCAGGTGAACAGTGCCGGTTCTTTTCTTCAATTATATGGGGTCCCCGCTGTTTCAAGATTTTTCCCCGATAATACAAAATGGGCTCTATATGCAAATGATACAATAACACGGGGTAAATGGTCCGTAATACCGGGCATAAGGTATGACCACGAAAGCGTAACAGGTTCTTTTTTAAGCCCGAGCCTGGGGATAACCTATGTCCCGAAGAAAAATACGATATTAAGGGCAACCGTTGCCAGGGGCTTTACTACACCTTCCCTCTTGTGGACCTCGGGGGGAGGCCTGTTTCTTGACCCAAACCAGGTACTGGAACATGAGGAGATATGGTCTTACCAGGCAGGTGTGGAGTCTGCCTTTTCCTTTCTGTGGGTAAGAGCAAATCTATTTTTACATGATATGGAGAAATATATAATAAGAGATCCTTTCGGGGGAGGCCCCCCTGCCTTTTATGACATATATATTAACGATGGAGAGGTCAGACGCAAGGGTATTGAAATAGATTTTGAAACCGCTCCTGTGCATAATATTACATTATGGGGAGGGCTTTCATATGTGGATGGGGATCCTCCCAATTCATCCGGTTCCTCCGAGATATACTCATATGCTATTGGCGCCAAATATGATGATAATACTTTGAGGGTCCAGCTTTTTGGGTACTATAACTGGTATGACCTGAATTATCTGACCGGCGCGAGTTATGATGATTTTCTGTGGGATCTAAATATCAACAGGAAAATTCAACTTAATAAGGGATCAGACATGGAGATGTTTATTGCCGCCCGTAACCTTTTCAATGGTTTCCAGTATGACTCTATCGGAAATATAGATCCCAAGAGGTGGCTGGAGGCTGGAATAAAATTTAGATTTTAACTTTTCATTAATCCATTTTTGTGATAAAATAACTAGTTGCTGACTTCGGATTGTAATATTAAACCTCAACAAAGGAGACCTCACATGGAAAAAGATAAAAAAATGGAAGAGATCAGGGTACTGGACAAGGGGAAGAATATAGATATTAATTTCATTCCGATGATGGCTTTCTGTTGCGGTGGGTTGTTTATTCCATTCAGATGGTAGTACAGATATTTCAGGAAGGGTAAGAAAATACCCTTCCTGAAGATTTTTAGACAATTAATGCAGCCTTCCTTCTATCTAAAGAACTACCCTTCCAAAGAGCAGCCGGAACACCTGTTTCTTTTTTCAACATATCAACTCTCAAAAATTCTCATTAATGAAGAGATATACAAGTCCATGGAGCAAGGTACGCTCTCATCCGTTAATGAGGAAATACTTGCAAGCATAGGGATGCTTGTCCCTGACAGGGAAGAAGAGAAAAAGTCAGTCCTCACCCTCCTTGATAAAATTAATAAAATGGGCCCGGGAATGGATTTTATAGTAGTCCTTAACCTGGACTGTAATTTTGCTTGCAAATACTGTTTTGAAGGGGAACTGAAGGGTGATCTCTATATGTCCGGAGAGACCGCTGATCAACTCATCGGTTTTATCAAGGGGAGATTCGCCGATGATAAAAAAACACTCATTGTGGATTTTTATGGCGGCGAGCCCCTTCTCAGCCTGGACCTGATAAAATACATTTCCCGGGAATTGAAGTCCTTTACAGAAGAAAGGGGGGCTTCATATAACTTCACACTTGTGACGAACGGAGCGCTTTTAAAGAGAAAAACCGCTCAAGAGCTTGCAGATCTTGGACTTAAAAGTGTTAAGATAACACTGGATGGCCCGAAAGAAATCCACAACAGGAACCGTCCTTTCAAATCCGGTGCCCCGAGCTTTGACACACTTATAAAAAATATCAAAGATACCTGGGATATTATTAAAGTCAATTTAGGGGGAAATTTTGAGATAAGTAATTACAGGGATTTCCCTAAGCTGCTGGATTATCTCGATCATGAGGGACTTACACCTGAAAAATTGGGGATGATAAAATTTGATCCGGTGGCAAAACGTCCTGAGAGGGTAATGAATCCGACAGATTACAGGGGAGGGTGCATGTCCCTTAATGAGCCCTGGCTTCTGGATGCCACAGAGGTTTTAAGGGAAGAGATCCTCAAAAGAGGTTATATAACTCCCAGCATGAGTCATAAATTATGCATGGTAGAGTCCAGACATTCATATGTGGTGAACTATGACGGAACCTTATATAAATGTCCCGGATTTATAGGCATGGAGGAGTTTATCGTAGGAACTCTTGAAGAGGGCGTTTCAGACTATACAGAATCCCACAACCTTGGTATGTGGAAAAATGATGAGTGCGCAGATTGTGTATACCTTCCCCTCTGCTATGGGGGGTGTCGGTATATGACATTTCTGCGGGATGGTAATGTAGATACACTTGATTGCCAGAAGGAGTATCTGGATGCCTCCCTTGAGACAATGATTAAGCAGGAGATTAAGTACGAATTGAAGGTGGGTGAAGATTAGTTACCGCTTTTTCTTTGAAGTTACATCAACATAAACTGCTGCAATCAAGACAAGTCCCTGTACAATCCATTGTTTTGAGTTGGTCCAGCCCAGAAGGTCCATACCATTATTCAGGCTGCCCATTACCAGTGCGCCGACTACCGCACCGGCGACCGTTCCTTCTCCGCCCATGAGACTTGTTCCGCCGATAACACAGGCTGCAATTGTAAGCAGTTCATAGAGATTACCACCGGATGTTGTACCTGCCGACACATAACCGGTCAGGACAACACCGCAAACAGCACATAAAATTCCCATCAGTATATATACTTTAAATACTATTGCCCTGGTATTGATGCCTGAAAGACGGGTTGCTTCCTTGTTGCCTCCGTACGCGTAAATATATCGTCCGAAACGGGTGTTCTTTGTTATATAGGTGAAAATCACCAGGATAATTACCATCAAAAGAACCGGGTTTTGAATCCCCTCGTAACCGTTTGCTATGTATATTACATAGAACAGCACAATAAAGGAAATGGCGCAGGCCTTTAACAGGTCCCTGTAAATTGGATATTTATCAAAACCGTATTTAAACTTCTGGTTTCTCCCCCATAGAATAGCAACAAAGATGCATCCGACAACCAGAAAGGCAAGCACCAGGCCTATGCTTTTCGGGATATATCCCTGCCCGATCTCTACCAGTGTGTTTTCAACAGGGCTTATTGTCCTGCCTCCGCTGACTAATAAAACACCGCCTCTAAAGGCCAGGTACCCTCCCAGTGTAACTATAAAGGCGGGTATTTGAAGATAGGCGATCAATGTCCCTGTACAATCCATTGTTTTGAGTTGGTCCAGCCCAGAAGGTC
>JBHPCX010000147.1:0-6838 GCA_042573485.1 Thermodesulfobacteriota bacterium
AGATTAGATACCTCTGTTACTATTTCAGAAGGAGAATCTTTATCTTTGCCAATAATTATTTTTCCAGCAGGGAATTTATTCTTGAGGTCTTCTATCCTGCTCTTGACAGTGTTTAGTTCAACTTTTTCACCTTCAATCCATATTTCACCTTCCTTTGTAATGCTAATTACGATTATACTTTTATCCGCGTTTTTATTTTTAAATTCATTGGCATAATAAGTTGCCCATCTATCAGTGGCTAATATGTGAATGTCAATGCTTTCAAGCATGTCTTCAAATCTCTCTGATTTACCAAAAAGATTAAATAAAGCCTTCATCATGAAAGGGGATTTCGTCACAGAACTGGGCCTATTCTCTAAGTACGTATGAATATATGGCACAAACACCTCTAGGGGACTTCCTGTTTTTTGAAGCAACTCTGCATATTTAATGTTGAATTGATGGTCTTTAGGGTAGTACGCAATGGCCTCGGCTAAGATTTCTTTAGCCTCATCTAAGCGCCCAAGTCGAATCAAATCATCTGCTAACTGCCCCAATGCTAACATTGATTTTGGGTTATATTCCCTGGCTTTATTGGAAAGTGCAATAACTTTTTCAAACTCTCCACGCCCTTGAAGCCTGGAGGCTTTTAGCGAAATAAAATAGCTTCGTATAATGTTAAAAGGATTCATAGGTACCTAAAAGCCAACACTTTATTAACCGGCGTGCGATGCCTGCCTAAAAAGGCTTTTGGAAGAAGAATGAACGTTGCTAACCATTAAAGCTTGATTCGGCAAGATAGTAAGCACGTCGGGTTGAATTATTTGTTAGCAAATGTTTATTGTTTGACTAAATTAAGTTCTAAAATAAGTTGTGGAAAAGGACTCTCAATCCGTGGTTGTATTCCATTAAAATAAACTGCAATATCTAATGCAAGTTCAAAAACTGCATCCAAAAGAATCTTTGTATCAATGGGGATATTAACTTCATTAGAATCTTTTTTATTTTCTTTTATAAATTCGATTAATTTAGGTTCATTTATGAGCTACTATATTGCGTAATTCGCTGAACAGCTTAGTCCTTTTTTTTAATTCCTTAGCTGTAGGGCCAACTAATGTAACCTCGAAAAGATTGTGGGGTGAATTAGAAATAAATTTCGGCAATTCTTCTATGGGGCAACTTAAACGCCAAGCAGCAAATGATTTCATTATTTCTTCAAAAGAATTAAATAATAGCAATATCGTAAGACGTGTATCAGATAATGATGATAAGGCTTCTTTATATTGCTTAATCAAGTCTTCGGGAAGTTCAAAATTAACTGGTGATTGTTCTGACATATTTGGTTCACCTTTAATTTGCTAACGCATTTCTCATCTGACATTAATGGTGAAGAAAAATTCCAATATGAAAGAGGAGATGATAAATGTGTCCGCATAAGAGAATATTTAGCTATTTATAGAGTCGATTTTTATCCCATCATCGGAACCGAGAAAAAGATTTTGTCCTGGGTGTTTCATGATAAAATTAATAATATCAAACTGGTTAAGTGTATCGTCTATGTCGTTCGATTGTTCAATGAAAATTACAAATTTTTCTGATATAAAGATTCGTGTGGTATTATCATCAAAATTGATAATAAAAGCCGCACCACTGGCCCTTTTATCATACGTTCGTATTAACTCTATGCCTAATGCATCAGAAATGTAATTTCTAATCGTTTCTAATGTGTCGTTGCTCATTTTATACTCCTTTCGTGGTGGCTAACGGCTTGTTCACCCGCCGGGAACCCAACACGGATGTAGTTTTAACCACGTTCAACTCTACATGGCCTATGTAAAAAGGCCGCCCTGGGTTCCCGGTCGAGTGTGAAACAAATTGTTATACATTTTCGCAATTACTTTTAAAATTTTTTAGAATGCTTTTCATTGTATCATTCTTTATCCTATTTTATAATTCGAAGACTAAAGATACAAGGTAACTTACCTCCACTAGAAAGAGCAGTAGATCGGATGGTATAATTAAGTTTTAGGCCAAGCGAAATCTGGAGATGATATTTAATTTGGCCGCCACAACAAAAGCAATAGGTAACAGGTAATGGTTTATCAGCTCCAGGAAGGCAGGGGCAACGATAATGATCAATGCCTTCTGAGGAAAAACGCATCAGGATTTCGCCATTATCCTGCATTTTTACACAACCTCCATAAACAGAAATTGAATTATTGGCAGCTTTAATCCTGTTTTCCAAAGACTTATTTTTATTGGCTATTGCCTGAGAGGACTTTAAGGGCTGTCCGGTTAAACGACAGGCACAAGCTTCACGAACGGTTTTGCGGGTCTTAAGGTTGAGTAGCTTATTCATCCGGAGCATCGCCTCTCGCATCCAGTCAGCCTTTTTCTTTGGGCTGGTTTTACGAAGAATATTTTCACCACCTTCCATGATTTTATCAATTATATCCTGATTGATTCCAACTTTTACCATCTGTTTCGCTAAAGTATCGATAAGATGATATTCATAATTTTTCATGATAGTTATCACCTCCTAACATAATGTGATGTGTATCTTTTACAAGAATTTAATTATAAAATAACACATGTAAGTGACAGCATTATGTCAGGTATAAAATGTTAACCTATCTTTGTTTTTTTCTTATTAATACTTTATTTTATTGATAAATACACCTTTGCCACGATTCTTAACGTACGGGCCAGTATAACGAAAAGTTTACAGGAATGTGTGGAGCAAAGCGGAACACATTTCCTTGTAAAACGCCATGTTAACTCTATATTGGAAATCTGTCAGCAATATGAAACATAGTAAAGATTATTATGTTTTTAATCGCGGTAGTATGTTCGATGTTTTTTTAGTCAAATAAATGGACTCCCTAGCGTATTTATGTATCTTCAGATTCTATTATATGCTTTCTACGTTGTTGGATGATAAGCCAGGAAGCAATCAAGAGAAGTACCATTATCCGTCCGCAAAGACCGAGAAAACCACCCTCTGGCCCGTACGTCCCACCAGTAACTATTACTGGACCTAAGTCGTGCTGTTGGACAAAAGGTGCAGGACCACGAACAGCACTACCACTTATGTGAAATCCGAAGACACGAGCTTGAGTGTAGTTCCAGCCAAGGTGAAGTCCAAAAGGTAAATAGATCCGCTCTGTTGATACGAATGCTAGTGCGTATGCTAATCCCCCAAGCATAGTACTAAAAACTGAGAGAACAGTAGCATTTGAATTAAATGAATGTAAACCTCCGAATACTACTGCAGATATCACAATAGCAACCAAGCGGTTTTTTAGAATCAACAGTAGTCCTCCCAGGAATGCACAACGAAACAATGTTTCCTCTATTAGTGGCACTATAATGTAAGTAGAGAGATCTTTGATCAGTGCCGATGCTGAGTTTATACCCGTTATCGTTAACATTTCAAACCATAACTCAAAGAAAAATATTCCTGAAATTGCACATGATCCTATCACAGCACCAATTAACAAATTTAATAGTGGTTGGTGATCAAAACTGAATCCCATGGCTTTTAAAATCGGTACTTCTTCTTTACGCAATGTTAGTACGCGATAAATCCCAAGTAAGATAGCTATAATTATAAAAAATAATTTCCACATGACATTTAATTAAGAATTGAAAAACAATATTTATTGATAGTTTATTAAGCGGTTATTTTCTTATTAAAAACATCGTGTCCTGAAAGATCCTTTAATGCTTGAGTTAACGCTTTATTAACAAGCAGCCGGTGCTTCTTGATTCTGCCGAGTGATAATTTCGTCCCTAGATTCTGCCGCGTTTATCTGCAGAGCTAAAAATAGGAAAGGAATAAAAAATAAAACTCTAATTTTAAATTTATTCATGTCTTACCTCCTATGCTTTTTCTTTTAAGCTTTATTAACCGGCGTGCGATGCTCGCCAATAAAGGCTTTTAGAAAATTGAATGTCACTAACTTTTAAAACAAAATTTGGCAAGATAGTAAGCACGTCGGGTTGAATTATTTGTTAGCAGATTTATCCCACCCAGAAACCCCACCTGACATCGAATTTATCTATGAACACAACTTCACAAGCAGTATAGTCTTGAGCCTGCATTGGTGAGATTGTTGTGCTTTTATCTTCCATAATAGAATATGCATTTTTTAGCTCTTCTTCACTTTCAAATTTTAAGGACAGAAGATAACCATTAGATTTTAGTGTGCCATCACTACCTCCAAAGTCATTAAGTATAAGCAAACAGTCATGAATGTATATTTCTGAATGATCAATCAGTGCGTCGTTCTCTTTGTTTGGAATTACTATATTTACTGTAGCGTTTAATGCTTTTTTATAAAACTCTATTGCTTCTCTGCATTTTCCATTTAAACATATCAGGGTAGCTAACATGGATTATTCCCCTATTTTAATTGAAGAACTTGCTATTATCGTACTGCTAACGGTGAAGTTAAGGAGACTGGCGATTTTATAGCTCCTAGCCTCATGCTCCCAAGATAGTTGCTAATGTTGACTCTGCCTGCTCGGCGATATATTAGCCGGGTCACCTTGAACGTTTTGTTCGATGAAATTATTGTATTTCATTAGAATTTATTATTCTTATTTTCCCCTTTGTAGGAGTTAAATTTGCCCATAACCAGTTATGAAACTTTATGTTTTCCTCTGCTTTTAGATCCGGACTGTCAGCAGTTGTATGACAATCTTTAACAATTGTTAAATCAAAGTCTTTTACCAAAGCAGAGTGTATAGTCGCGTTTACACAAAAGTCGGTTGCGCACCCGGTAATATACAAATGATCAATTTTCAATTCCTCCAACAATGCAGACAAATTATTTTTATAAAAAGAATCGTTAGCTTCCTTTTCTACATGTAGATCCAAATCTAGCCGTCTCAACTCTGGAAGTATTTTCCAATCTTCAGTACCAGTATGCAAATAATTTTCTTTTGTTCCATCATGTTGGATAAATATGACTGGTTTTTTGTTTTTCCTGAATAAATCAGCAACCTGATTTATTCTTTTTACTATTCCAATTTCATCATACCTTTTGGATAATCTGAATACACCAACTTGCATATCGATGATCAATAGTGCTTCCATTGGTTACCTTTATTTATGCCCTTCTGGTCTATCGAACGACACGATAACCGGCTTGGCAGGTGTTTCAGCCAAGTCCGCGTTTATTAAATTGTTAAGTGTCTTGTTCCTTTGATTGTTTTGGCTTCATAGCATTATATTGGTTCTCCCTCATAGGCGCGAGATGAGGCCAATCAAGATATGGGCCATCAGAATCATTGCTGACCCTAGCGTTGTGACCTCTAAATTGTTTTTTAGCCTTATATTCTTTTTCTGTTCTTGTATCGTAGTTTGGAAACGGATCTCCTGCTATTGTTGAAAGAAAAACGCTGGTTGGTTCATCCTCATTATATTCAGGATGGAGTGTCTCTTCATAATTACGACCAATGAGCCCAGGGAGAAATTTCTCAAATAAATATTTTAAGGTCTGCGGGCCAAAATGTTTAAATGTTGAGTGTCGGATTTTAAGTCGGGTAATGGACTGCCCCTTATAATTAATTGATGGTTTAAACAAAATGAAGTCATTATTTCGACGAACATAAAATTCCCCGATCTTTTTATCACTATCTGATGATAATGAATCTAATGACTCATCAATTTGATAATCCATTTTCTTCTCTTTACACTTAACGGTGCTGATAACCGGTTTGGCAAGCTGTTCGCCAAATCCGGTTGATTAGATTGTTGGCATTCTTCACCCGGTTACCATTGCGCTTTTTATTTGTTCTGCGAATATGTTTGGATTCTCTGGCGTTACCACAATCACTTTATTAGTAAATTTTAAAATCACTGCTAAATCTGGATTTGTAACATAGGCGATATATGAACCAAGTTGCTCACTTTGAAATTTACCAGTAACGCTGAATAGACCTCCGTTTCCGAAGGTTTGTGTCGATTTATTAATTGCGTCTGGATTTATTTCTACAGTTTGGAGTTGATTCAAATCTATTATTGTATTCCAACCAAGACGCTGTATGAATAATTTATCCTTTGTTATCACATACCCACGTATCATAAATAAGGCAGCACCAAATAAGATAGTAACTGGAATTAATATCATACAGTAAAGAACAATAATTCCTACAGCAGGTTTATGTAGTAAAAGAGTTTGAGGTAATTTGATCAGAAAACCAATAATAGGTATTACGATCAGAATGCCTACCACAATTGTTGTCGTTATCTTTAAAGATCGTCCCCAAGGTGCACGGAATACCACATTAGTGCTCATTATTTACCTCCAATTATATTTTGATGCCAACGGGAAGTTCACAGGCCGGGCGAGTGTTTTGTCGCCCGGTCATGTGAAACGTCTGGTTCGCTTCCAATTACTGGTGTGATGCCATATATTCAGTAACAGCTTGAGAAAGAAGACCTGATCTAGTTGAACCATATTTTTTGGCATATTGATCGACAGTCCTAATCAATCTTTCAGGCATGGTAATATTTATACGCTTAGATTTTAATGATAGTTTGCTGATATCCACCTCAACCAAAGCCCAAATACCCTTTTTAAAATCAGGATGATCTTTATGCACTTCAATATCAGTAGGAGTTGGAATTGGTTCAGAATCAATCAGCATACCTTCAATATGACATTCAGCTGCTTCTTGGGCCATACTGATTGCTTCTTCTATTGACGTACCTGCTGAAAAACAACCAGGTAAATCAGGGATGGTCACACTATAATCTGAGTCCGGATCTTTATGGATTACAATTGGATATTTCATTTTTTCCTCCAATCCCATCCCGCCTGCCGAAAAATATTACGCAATGTGCTTATTG
>JBHPCX010000148.1:0-6745 GCA_042573485.1 Thermodesulfobacteriota bacterium
CTGCTACTGTTACAACAGCAACACGATTACCCTTGGGAAGAGGCTGGGTGGAAAATACCTTGGCAAAATCCTTCAATTCCATAAAATCATCGGCCATGATCATACCGGTTTGTTTGGCTGCCGCTTCAACAATCCTGGCATTGCTGGCAATGCTTCCGGTATGACTCATAGCAGCCCGGGCACCAGCTTCCGTACGGCCTCCGCTGAGAAATATAATCGGTTTTTTGGATGTCACTTCCTTTGCGATCCGGGTTAGATTTCTTCCATCGGTAACGGTTTCTAAATACATAGAAATCACATCAACATCATCTTCATTGCCGAAGTATTCCAGCAGGTCATTTTCATTTACATCGCACTTGTTTCCGATTGAACATACCTTATTGATGCTCAAACTTTCATTTCCAACTAGATCGGCTGCCATCCCGGCTGCAAGGATACCCGATTGCCCGATAAGCACCACGTTCCCCTTTGGAACCTTTTTAATTATCGGATAAATGGATGTCACAACATTGCGGGATACAATGCCGGAACAGTTGGGCCCCATAACCCGGATATTGTTTTTCTTGGCAATATCAACTATCTGATCCTGGATAACCTTGCCCTCTCCGCCCATTTCACCAAACCCGGCAGATTCAATAATGACTGCTTTAACGCCTTTTTCGGCGCATTGTTCTATTGCTGAAAGAGTAATTTTCGGTGTGGGAAGAGCCGTAACCACAAGGTCAACGTCTCCTGGTATTTCTGTTACACTGCGGTATACCTTGTATCCCAGTATCTCGTCTGATTTAGGATTTACCGGGTAAACCTCACCGGCAAAATCGCTGTCAGCGATATTCTTTACTATTACATAGCCCAGTTTTCCGGGAGTTCCACTGGCTCCAATAACTGCCACGGACCTCGGCTTGAAAAATCTATCCATCAAATTCATGTTTATCCCTTCCTTATTTTAGTGTTATAATCTATGTTTTTTCGCCCACAGAAAGAAATTGCTGAGGTCCGTATATAGTCCTTATCTATTCCACAACAATCCGCGCATCAACAACAACTGCTCCGTCTTTGTAGGCAAAGACGGGATTCATATCTATTTCCTTTATTTCAGGTGTTTTATCCAGAAAATCTGAAAGTTTTATTATCATATTTTCAAGGTATTCAACATCAGCCGGATCCTGCCCCCTGTACCCTTCCAGGAGTTTATATCCTTTTATTTCCCTGATCATCTTTGAAGCATCTTTTTTATAAAGGGGAACTATTCTGAAAGCTACATCCTTCAGGATCTCAACCATAATACCGCCAAGGCCGAACATGAGTACCGGGCCGAACTGTGGATCCTTTGTCATCCCGATAATGACTTCTATCCCCGGTTTTGCCATACCCTGCACAGATATACCCTCAATATCAGCGTCGGGATATTTTTCTTTTGCTGAGGCAAGGATCTCATCATAGGCCGTTTCAACGGCAGCCTTATCAACAAGGTTAACCTTTACACCTCCGGCATCACTCTTATGGGTGATGTCAACAGAGGATATCTTTAAAACTACCGGGTAGCCTATCTCGTCACTTAATGATACAGCTTCCTCCCTTATCTTTGCCAGCCTTGTGTCAGTACAGTTTATTCCAGCTTCGGCAAAGATCTGTTTGGCTTCAATCTCAGTGAGAATAGTCCTTTTCTCATTTTTTGCCCGGGTGATTATATCATCCACAACCATTGCTTCTCCTTTTAACTGAATAAATTGCATTATTTGTTAATCAAAATTTTAAATCATGTTTTAAAAGCTTTTAATCCGACAGGATGAACAGGATATACAAGATGTTTTTTGCCTTTCCGGATGAAAGGCAAAAATAAATCCATTTTCTCGAAGTAACAAGTTTAGACAACTAAGACCAATATAAATGTATTATGCCATCTAGTTGATGTCACTAAGCTTCTTACCCACGTAGCGGGTTGATTCTTTTCTATTTTCTTCCGGAAAATAGAAAAATAAAAATCCAATAAATCCTGTCTAACTTATTTTAAAGCTTTCTACACATGAATATATTTACATAGCTTCCAGAACAATCTCACCAAGGTTAATATCCTTCATAGTCTTAACCTTAATTTCCTGCGGGGCATATCCTTTGTATTCAAGTTTTATTGTTACTGACCTATTGGCATCAAGCCCTTCAAATTCAAAGTCCCCAAAATGATCGGTTGTCGTGGTGATTTCATTACCATCGTCACTTAAAGTAACCTTAACATCCTGAGCACACTCATCATTTTTATCGGAGAATATCACTTCACCGGCAATAAAACGTTTAGGCAGCCCCATATAACAGACGGACGGATTCATTTCAAATTCAGGATGTAATACTTCTGTGTCTTCAGAAGCCAGTTTTATTGAAATTTCGCTCTCAGGATCATCAAGATCGCCAAAAACAATAGCCGCTGTCGGGCATGTTTCAACACACCTTGGCTCTTCCCATCCCTGGTCCAGAAGATGCGCGCAGAAATTACATTTCTGCGGTAGATTTTCTTCCTCATTCCAGTAAATGACCCTGTATGGGCATGAAGATACAATTTCCTTCTGTCCTCCGGCCTTTTCAGGATCTATCATAACAATCCCGTCATTTCTTTTATAGACAGCACCATCCGTACCGCCGTCAATGCATGAAGGGTTTTCACACTGCTGGCACGGAGTGGGAATATAGTCAAGTTTGACCTTTGGATATGTTCCCCTTTCAACAGCTGCAAGCTTCATCCAGTAATGGCCCCTGGCAGGCTGTGAAACTGAGTATCCGGGATATTCGTTTCCGCAAAATTCATCCTTGCAGGCCAGGAAACAGCTGTAGCAGCCTGTACACTTGTCAACATCAATTATCATTCCATATCTGGCCATTTTCTATCCCTCCCACTTTTCTATTTCAATTAGACAGGAATTGGGTGTCATACCCGGAGCGTTCTTTGAAAGCATTTTTGAAGATGTAAGAAGGTTAACGCACCCTCCGCGGTCAACTGACCCGGCCTTTCCGGGCTCAAGAGGATCATACAGGGAAGAAGAGCAATAACTGTGGACTATCTCCGGTCTGATTCTTTCAGTTACCTTGGCAATACACAGGACAGCACCCCGGTCATTATAAAGCTTCACGATATCGCCGTTCTTTATGCCTCTTGGTTCTGCATCCGAGGGGTGAATTCTCGCCGGCCAGTAGGGATAACCATCCTTGTAGATCCTGTGGACCGGTATCTCATTCAGCCAGTCTGTATGTTTATCATAATGGGTATGGAAGGAAAACCTTGGATGAGGTGAAACAAGCGCCAGGGGATACTTCTTGGCCATTTCAGACTTATGTCCCTCCCAGCTGGGAATGTATTTCGGTGAAACAGGTCTTTCCTCGTCATCCGGGTAATGCTGTTTAAGGCTCTCAGACACAAACTCGATTTTACCGCTGTATGTACCAAGCTCCTTTGCCCTGTCAGTGTTACGCTTTGGATTACCCGGGTCCGGTGTATCGCACTCCCTGCCTTCTGCAAACCATCTCATTGAAACCGTTGGTTTGTAATTTTCAGGCATTGGAATAACATAGTATCCCTTTTTCTCAAACTCTTCATAGGATATGTATTCCGGCAGGTCCGATATTTCATAGAATGCCTTTATCCAGTCCAGTTCGGTCTTACCTCCATCAGTGAACTCATCCTTTCTGCCAAGGCGTTCAGCAAGGTTTGTAAAAATCTGGTAGTCAGACCTGGACTCCCACAGCGGTTCAATACATTTCTGCTGCCTTACAACTATTCTGTGGTTACATCCATTGCTCGCGTGATGTGTATATCCGCCGGCAGCTCCCCATTCGCCCACATCATCACGCTCTATACTTGTACAGGCGGGTAGAATAATATCAGCAAAATTTGTTTCACTGTTGTACCAGCAGTCCTGGTTGACGACAAATTCAAGCTTCGGGCTCTGGTACATCCTTACCCACTTGCTTGTATCACTCATTGTCCCCATGAATGATCCTCCATAGCGGTAAAACATCTTTACCTCTGAATGGCCTTCCATGGGATACTCATATTCATTAAACTGCTGTTCCATTGTATTACCACAGAAACCGTCACCCCGCCAGTCAACAGGCGGATTCAAGACAGCATCAGGCACTGTCAGTCTGTAAAGTCTCTGTTTTGTCGGATTTTCAGCAGGAGTAAACTTAATGTTGGCTGCCTTGGTAGAACCCATTTTTCCATCAGGGTCCGCATAGCCGGGAAAAAATACATCGGCATTAGACGGCGCGCCCATGCTTGTACCCCAGATATTTATTCCGGGTTTTCCAAGGCCCTGCATAGCCTGAAGCAATACCATCATCCTTGCCCATTCAGTCGCGTAGGCTTCCCTGCAGGCACCGCCTTCACCGCCTCTGGTACCTCCAGCGAGAATCGTCTTTTTGGATGCCCATCTCCTGGCCAGGGCGACTATGGTTTTAATCGGAATACCGGTTTCTTCTGACGCCCATGAAGGCGTTTTAGGAACGCCGTCTTCCTTGCCCATCACATAATCTTTAAAGGTGTCAAATCCTATGGTTCGATTCTCAATATAATCCTTGTCATAGGTATCTTCATTGATCCATATATAGGCGATCGCCATTGCAAGGGCGGTCCCGCTTCCCATCCTGATGGGGATCCACTTACCGTCCATTGCCGCATTGGTGTAATTATAAAGGGGATCGATGAAGACCATCTCGACATCCTTTTCCTTGAGCCACTGTCTCCACATACATGAATCCTGACCCGTGTAGGTTCCCCTTGTTGAATCAGGATCACATGACCAGTAGACAATCATTTCCGCGTTCTGAAGTGCGTCCGTCAAGTGGTCATAGGGTTCAGGCATGCCCAGCCTCCAGTAGAAGCCATAGGTGTGTGTAGCACCCCAGTGCCACCCTTCCCAGCTGTCGGGATTATCAAAAATAGGGGTAAACCCGATCATGTTGAAAAATCGTGCGAAGGGCCCCATTTTATACCCTACAATACCCCAGTTATGGTGCGACGAAGTAATTCCGGTAATAGCTGATGAGCCGTATGTATCACTTATCCTGGTAATTTCAGATGATACAATATCGAGTGCTTCATCCCAGCTGATCCTTTCATATTTTGCCTTGCCCCTGGTCTCAGGGTTCCTGTTTCCATTAGGGTCAAAGCCGATTCTTTTATAGGGATATTTTATTCTGTCTTCGGAATAAAGCCTCGTTCTTTCGGCGTGTACATAGGGTGATATAAAAAATTTATTGGGCGGTGAATATTTCCTGTCGCCATCATCTATTGTCCAGGATGGTATAAAGTCTTCATCCGTGGCTACCAGAGGCCTTATCCTGACGACTTTTCCATCCTTTACATAAACTGAGATGGGACCGGCGTTGGTGCAGCTTGTAAAAACCTGTTCAGTCATAAATTCCTCCCATAAAAATGATCCCGTTTAAACCGTATTTCTATCTATTAAGGTACCAGTTCCATTTTATAGTCTATCTGTCTGGTGAAATTTTGTCTTCAACACTCAGGCCATATAGTGAAAACCGGACCATATGGTCAATCAACCTGGCTTTAAAATCAGCGTCATATGGTTTTCCTGTTATACGTGAAATCATCGGCCGTGAATAATTAAAGTAAAGAATAATACCAAAAATGCTCATAATATCAAAGCTTAGATTGCTTTCATCCACATCTTCAGGTACAAAGGAATTAAAAAGTCCATAAAGCTTTTTAAAAAGCGGCCTTAAAGTCTGATCCGCTACCAGTTCAAAGGCCTCTGTGGGATTATTCAATTCCCTCACGATTAACTGTCTGTGTCTACCAAATTCCTCATCCGACATGGGGCCTTCCAGGTATGCCCGCGCGAGTGACTGGACTACCAGTTCGGGAGTCGGTTCAGGCAGGCTGTCAACTGATTTCTCAAAGGCTTCATACATGCGTCGTTCCCTGGGAATCCATTTTGAACGGAAGACCTCGAGATACAGACTTTTTTTATTACTGAAATGATAATTTACCGATGCCATATTACACTTTGCGGCCGAGGTTATCTCTCTCACGCTGACGGCATGATATCCCCTCTGAGCGAAAAGAATCTCAGCTTTTTCCAGCAGTCTTTCCCTGGTTTGATTCGCTGCCTTAACAATATTCATGGTATCACCGGTTTTGGTACAATTTATTTATCCCTTCATTCTTGCTGATTTTACAGGGATGGACAGACTCATCTTGAGTTTAATTTGCCGAGTGAATATAGTATCAGGTTTAATTAGAACACTTATTTCAAACGCTCGTTTAAATGTCAAGAATCTTTTAAATTACTTACCCTTACATCCGGTTTAAGCTTTTAAAAGTTACTTACAGGCCATTGACTGAGTGCATTGAATTTTAATGATTCCCGACTAGAATCTTACTACGGAATAACTGTGTGATTTATTTTGTATCGATTATTTTATAGAGCTTGATAAAACAGTTTCACTTTGAATAATGTTAATATTAGATAATTGAATAGGGATTTAATAAGGTTGTCAAAAAAATATATAGAAAGAGAAACAAAAATGTTTTGACAACAACATAAGTCAGGAGGAACGATATGGATTTGAATAACATCTTATTTGGGATAATGCATATATTCTTGGCTTTTATATTTATCTGTATAAGCATCCCACTAGTTAGAGGTGATGTCACTATGAATAAACTATATGGTATCACTAGTGTCCGGTTAAGAATTTTTAAAAGTCTGTAACTGTCTGTAATGACATA
>JBHPCX010000149.1:0-6214 GCA_042573485.1 Thermodesulfobacteriota bacterium
TCCCGCCTGCGCGGGAATGACAAGTCGCTACGCGACAATACAAATTTTTCTCCGTCTAAAGACGAGGGATTTCAACCATCCCCAAACGGGACACTAATCCGGAATAGGAGCCTGCCATGTCCCTTAAAATATTTATCCATGGGTTGTATAGCGGAAACCAGGGCACAAAGGCCGTGTTTTTCAGAGAAAAGTTCCCGGATATGCTGACACCCAACTTTACGGGCGACCTTGAGGAACGGATGGAGAAATTAAATGCAGTCCTCACTGGCAAATCCGGCATAAGGATTGTGGGATCAAGCTTTGGAGGCCTTATGGCTTCCATCTATGCCATGGAGAATGAATCGAGTGTGGATAAACTCATACTTCTTGCGCCTGCCATAAACCTAATAGGAATGACTGACTATCAAAACAGGAGCATAGATACACCTGTCATTATCTATCACGGTACAAATGATGATGTAATCCCTTTAGAGTCCATCGAACCCATCGCCGAAAAAGTTTTTAAAAACCTCACCTTCAATAAAGTTGAAGACGATCATATGCTGCATAACACCTTCAAGATGATAGATTGGGACACTCTTCTCGACTAAAAACTGATTAATAGAATTTAATATGTTTTTCCGGGTCTATGGCTTTACCGTTTTTTCTTAACTCAAAATGAAGATGAGGTCCGGTTGATCTGCCGCTACTTCCACAGGTAGCAACAATATCACCCGATTTCACAGCTTGTCCTTCTTTTGCCAATATTTTTTCACACTGAGCATAGTGAGTTTGATAATTATTGACATGCTGTATTGTAATTTGATGACCCTTTATTTTTGTGAACTCCACTTTTTTAACTGTTCCTGAAGCAGCTGCGTGAATTGGTTCTCCTTTTGAGGCGGCAATATCAATTCCACTGTGAAACTCTTTTTCGTTTGTGAAAGGTGAATTTCTATATCCGTATCTGCTCGTAATCAATCCTGTTATTGGATTAACAAACGGTTTCTGTTTAACTTCCGCTGATGTTTCTGAATCCTTTGAAGAGGCTTTTCTTATAATACGCGGAGTGAAGAATAGGTAGGTATTCTTAAGATTTTCTCCGGATGAAGATGGATTTTCACCAGGTATAAGTGTTAACAATACAGTATCACCGTCTTTAAGCATTAATGTAGTATTAATCGCTTTAGCCCTTTCTCTGGCAGGTTCTTCTTCAGACATTCCTTCTATGACCTTAAATTCAAACTCCTGCGTAATGAAATTATTTTCGTTAATTTTACTTGGTGTTAATTTTAGCTGCATGCCCGGTTCATCTAACTTACCCCCTGATGGTGCTGTGTTCAATGTCGCTGTTGATCCGGTAACAGCAATAACCTTAGGAATACTTAAAACACTTACATCAGGATCAGCTTCCATAAAAGCTATTAGTTCTCTTAAATCTTTAAAAGATTTGCCATCAATCCTTATGCCGTCTTTAAAACCATGCAAATTCATTCCCATGGATTGTTGACCCGGAGTGCTGCCAAAATCAAATACTTTGTCGATATCAGCTTCCATTATCAGAAATTCATAAAGTATTTGATCTTGTGATGTAATTTCAATTTTCTCTTGACCCGTATTTGAGATTATTTCATCTGAACCATAGTCTGAGGTTTGTGAAATCCCGGCCATAGGCATTAGGCAGATAATCATGAACAGACTTGTGAAGATGGTTGTTGCTATTCTTCTTTTGCGATTCTCCCATGACCTTTTCTCAAGCCACTTGAGGCGCGGAACCAGCCTGAAGGGCTCTTCAAAAATACCGAGGAAACCAATACTCGGTTCCATACTCTCTGTAAAAAGTTCACGCGCAGTTTTTATAAGAGTTTCGCGGTAGGCCGCAGTCTTTTCCTTAAGAACATTTGCAACACTCAGGTCACAGCATATCTCACAGATATTCCTCATTTGCCTGCGTGACCATATTAGTAACGGGTTAAACCAGTAGATAATTTGAATTAATATACAAAACCAGTGAACCAGTAAGTCCCCCCGTTGTAAATGACAAAGCTCATGCATAAGTACATGTTCTGCCTGTTCTTTTGAAAGTTTTTCCATGTATCCCTCCGGCAAAATAAGAGACTGTTTAATTAAGCCGTAAACTGCCGGGCTTTTTACATCCTTTGAAAACACTACAGACGGTATTTTTTTCAGTTTCAGCTTTGATGTCGTCTTTGTCATAACTTCTTTAAACCATTTCGGAATATTCTCTTTTACCTGCGCTCTATGCCCGTTTCGGAATTGCAGCATTTTCCTTGCCAGTAAAAGGGAGAAGGTAAGCACTCCTGAAATCCAGCCTGATAAAAGCCATGTCTTCCAGCTTACCGTTTCAAGCACAGCTTCTTTTTCATCGTTTTGAAGCAATAATGCATTTTGACTATTAGCAGCCTCATCAGTTGTTCCAACTTGGACTGATATCTGTTGCTCAACCCGGGGCTGAAGCCATGAAACAATGCTTGTAGGCATCTGCCAGGTTGGAGGGATAATAAGTTTTATAAACACAAGTACCCAGAGGGCATACCTTACCTGGGGCCATGCCCATTTGCGGATCAACATATCTAAGGCTGTTACAACGATAATGAGCAGACTTACCTGCCAGAACATACTGCCCATCCATTGCCACCAGACTTGTGCTATATCATTGAGTTGTGCGATCATGTTTTATTCTCCCTGTTTCTCTTCTCTAAGCATACGAATCAATTCTTTACGCTCCTTTTTAGAAAGCTTTTTCTCTTCAATAAGAAAGTGCATTAAAGGTTCAACAGCACCGTCCAGCACTTTGTCAAAGAGATTTGTAAATGCATTTTTATGGGCTTTTTCTCTTGCAACAGCCGGTTCATAAAAACTTGTGTTACCCCGTTTGTGTTCAGATACCGCACCCTTTGCAACAAGACGGCTCAGCATGGTCTTGACCGTTGTATAGGCCCATTCCACCTCACCGGAAATCTGCTCAATAATTTCACGCGCAGTCGCAGGGCTGTGTTTCCACAATGAGTTCATGATTTTCCACTCACTTTCAGATAATTTCATGATAACACCTCCTTCTACATTTGTAGCAGAAGATACTACATATGTAGAACCTTGTCAAGTACTTTTTCTACAAATGTAGAAGTTTTAATAAAATAAGGTGGAATAATGTTTTTTTATTTGAAAGAGAAAGGCTTAATGCTCCATCATGTCCGTACGGTATCAAGCGCGGAATAAATTCCGAGGGGCAGCCATATACCCCGTCATGCCCGCGCAGGCGGGCATCCATTGGCTTTTGATTTTTGATTTTAAAATTTAAAAATGGATTCCCGCCTCCGCGGGAATGACGGTGTCGGGAGATCCCCACCTCTCCACCCTCCGTAGCAGCGCTACTGCGGAGGTCGGGCGCGGGAATGACGGTGTCGGGGATTTCTGACTCCCAGACTATGCCCTAATATATAATGAAGTTGAAGCCAGAAAATCTTTTCGTAGGGTGGGGTTTTATACCCCACCGGCATAACTGTTTAATATTATTTATATAAACAGCGGTCGGGAATAAATCCCGACCCTACTTTTAGTTTTATGTTATTTTTTCAGATAGGCAACAGTGGCGCCCCATCCTGAAGGACCTGCGTCAAGGGAAAAATCTCTTACAAGGGGATGCTTTTCAAGAAGTGAATGGACTGTTCTCCGTAATACTCCCCTCCCCTTTCCATGGATTATGCGGACTTCGTAGATCTTTTTTTCCGCGCATGCATAAATATATTCCTCAACCACTTCAGCCGCTTCCTCCGGGGCAAAGGTGTGGAGATCAATGACACCGTCGATAGGAACTTCGATTATTTCTTCGTTTTTGTAATCATTCATAATTAAGCTTTCAGCATTCAGCAAAAAAATATTAAAGCCCTGCTGCCTGAACATATGGAGGCGAAACCTTGGTCAATTAAATACCGTCACCAATGGTAGGGGCACGATGCATCGTGCCCTTACAATAATGCACCTCGAAATAACATTTTAACATACTCTATTTATTACCTGAAGTCCTGCCTTCTTGTGAAAGCCAATCTGGACATTTAATTCCAGCCATGCAGGTACTGTCTTTTTCAATCACTAAGACCTGTAAAGCCTCAGACTGTTTGATACAACGGTTATACTGCTTAAAGCCATTGCAAAGGCCGCCAGTATCGGGTGAAGCTCTCTTAAAAACATCGGCAGGAAATCCAATGGATAGAGGACTCCTGCAGCAACCGGAATGAGGGCAACATTGTAAAAAAAGGCCCAGAATAGATTCTGCCTTATAACACCCATTGTCTGCCTGCTCAACCGGATGGACTTTGGGACACCTTTTAAATCACCACTTGAAAGAACTATATCACCTGACTCAATGGCAATATCGGTCCCGGTACCAATCGCGATCCCGACATTTGCCTGAGCCAGGGACGGTGCATCATTTATGCCGTCACCGACCATAGCCACCTTAAATCCCTTATCCTGCAGCTCGATTATCTTTGCAGCCTTTTCCTCCGGAAGCACTTCGGCAAAAACATCATCTACATTTAAATCTGCTCCGATGGAATCAGCAGTCTTTTTATTGTCACCCGTCAGCATAATCACCTTTATGCCCATTTTTTTCAATTCTTCCACAACCTGTCCGGATTCAGGTTTAAGTCTGTCTGAAACAGCCACAAGGCCTTTTAAATTATTGGTTGCAATTAATATTACGGTATTTCCATCTTCCTGAAGCCTGGATAATGTTTCTTTAATCTGTCCTGTTTCAATCCCAAGGCCTGAAATCCATTCAGGTTTTCCTGCATAAGATATAATTCCATTAATCTCTGCATGTACGCCGGCACCGCCTCTTGCCTTGAAATCATTTGGTTCATGCAGGGTTATGCCGCGATTCTTTGCTTCATTAACTATTGCTCTTCCTACAGGGTGCTCCGACCCCTGCTCAATTGATCCTGCCAGTTTCAGGACATCCTCCTCATTCATACCAGGATCAAAGGATATTATTTTCTTAACAGAAGGCTTTCCCATTGTAACAGTACCTGTTTTATCCAGTACAATTACTCCTGTTCCGGATACTGCTTCAAGTGCCTCACTGTTTTTGAAGAGAATACCCTTTTCAGCCCCTTTTCCAGTACCCGCCATGATCGCTGTCGGTGTTGCGAGTCCGAGCGCGCAGGGGCAGGCAATAACAAGCACTGCCACCAGCCTTATCATGGCAGGAACGAAATCACCCATTGCTGCCCACCAGATGATAAATGTCAACAGGGCAAGAATAATTATTGAGGGCACAAATATGGCCGCAACCCTGTCGGCTATATTCTGTATGGGTGCCCTGCTTCCCTGGGCGTCCTGGACCATCTTTACAATTTTAGAAAGGACCGTATCCTTTCCGACCTCGGTTGCCTCAAATATCAGCCTGCCCTCGGTATTTATTGTTCCGCCTGTTACCCTGTCACCTGCTCCTTTTACAACGGGAAACGGTTCCCCGGTCAGCATTGATTCATCTACACTTGAAGCCCCTTCAGTAACAATCCCGTCGACCGGAATGTTTTCTCCGGGATGAACAATCACCATATCTCCAATATTGATACTCGATATTGATACCTCTTTTTCAACCCCTTCATACAATAGTGTCGCAGTTTCAGGCCGGAGCATAAGGAGTTTTTTTATTGCTCCTCCCGTCTTTTTTTTGGTCCTTGCCTCAAGCATTTTGCCAAGCTTGATAAGTGTTATTATTACTGCCGAGGTCTCGAAATAGACATGGTCTCCAAGGGGGGAATAAATCAACAGTGCGAGAGAGTAGAGATATGCCACGGATGATCCCATGGCCACAAGAACATCCATGTTGGCGCTTCTGTTAATCAGGCTTTTCCAGCCGCCCACATAATAATCATAGCCCGTATAAAACTGTACCGGGGTAGCCAGCAGGAAAAACAGCCAGTTCACCCATGCATCATGGCTCCAGCTGCCGGTCAGGCCGAAATCTCTTCCCATGCTCAGGGCAAAGAGAGGTATGGTAAACAGCAGGCCGACCAGGAATTTTCGGGTCTGATCCCTGGTTTCGTCCGCCCTTGCCCGTGTTTCAGCATCCTCCATATCCTCACTGGGCATGATCGCCCCGTACCCGGCCTTTTCAATAGCGGTAATAATTTCCTGAATATCAATAAGATCAGCATCATATTTTACGCTGGCATATTCGGTAGCAAAGTTTACGGACGCGTCA
>JBHPCX010000014.1:0-52955 GCA_042573485.1 Thermodesulfobacteriota bacterium
AGCCTGTCGAATGGGCGACGGCGGATTACACCCGACCGAATAATGGTAATTCGGTTGGGACGGATGGGCTGGTTAAGAAAAGTATATCCCCCAAGAAACTTGTACGAAAGGAAGTTGATCATGTCAGTAGAAGAGTATAATAAATATTGTTCCAAATTTGAAAAATACCTGTTTATAAGAAATAAACCTGTATCGGTAAAAATGATCAAAGAAGAAAAGGAGATACCTGAAGACGCGGTAAGGCCGAAGAAGGACAGGGGCCACCATATTGCCCAGTGTCAGGCCTTTGCCCTGTCCCGGAGGCAGGGTGAAACAGTGGCCATGTTAAAGGAAGACCATTGGTGTTTTGCTCCCCTCATGGCCTATGGCCTCGTAGAAGACCCCGAGGATGAATTTATAAAAGCATCCACATCCTTTCCCTGTTTTGAGAAGGATAAATATATAGGTATGCTGACAGGGCCCATGGATACGGCGAAATTTGAACCTGATATGGTAATGTTATACCTGGAACCAGGGCAGGTAAGAAAGCTCCTGATGGCTGTAAAATTCGGTGAAAAAATAAATGTATATTCAGAGTTTGATCCCATTGACTCATGCGCCTATGCTATTGTTCCTGTTATTGAAAAGCAGGAATACAGGATAACAATACCTGATCCGGGGGAATACGCGCGCAGTGCTGTCAGGGAAGATGAGTTGATATTTTCAATTCCGAAGACCAGGATAGCCGTCATCCTTGCAACATTAAAACAGATGGACGAAGCGAACTTTGCCAAATCATTTGAGAATATTGAAATGATGCCTGACTTTCCAAGACCTGATTTTTATGAAAATGCCTTTAAACAATGGGGACTTGATACCGAAGAAGATTAGAAGAGGTTCCGCATACCCGGAGAGAAAAGATATGGCAGGATCTAAATATGGCAAACATATCAAATCAGGCATTCTTATAACTGATGTAGAGCACTATACCGGCAAATCCATTGTGGCCCATAAGGGAGAACTTGATGCTGAGTGTAGCCTGGGATACCATTGTATATCAAAACCCATGTCCTTTGATATACCCCACTCTCATAATTTTCACGAGATGCTGTGTTTCATAGGCGGTAATCCCGAGGATATTACCGGCCTCGGTGCGGAGATCGAGTTTACAATGGGTGGAGGGGATAACAGGGAAACCCACAGGATAACCGAAAGCTCTGTAGTATCAATACCGGCGGGGCTGGTCCACTGCCCAATTGTTTTTACCAGGGTCAAAAAACCTATTATTTTTCTCGAAATATCCCTATCAAGAACCTGGAATCCTGAAGATTTTGATATGGATAATAATTGAAGAACGGTATCTATTGATTCGAGAACAGAAGACAGAGGGCAGATGCAATAAACAATGATCAATTTACCCTGTTAAATTCGCACAGCGGGTTGCGAAGCAGCATTTAACAGGGTAAACAATAATCAAGGCAAAATCATTCGTCATTCCCGCGGAGGCGGGAATCCATTTTATTCGCCTTACGCTCTGACGCCTAACGTCTCACGGTTAATACTATTTAGATCCCAGAGGTTTGATTATTCCTTCTGTGATTCCCTGCCTTAATTTGAGAATTTCTTCCGGTTTATATGGAAAACGGATATCATGACCCGGGTGTTTTGACATATCATCTCCATCAGTCATCTGGTATTTCCCCTGGAACAGGACATGCATCCACTGAACCGGTTTATCAACCTTTCTCGTTACAATAGGACAATGAGCAACCCCGGCAGGAAAATATACTATGGTTGTCTTGTCAACAATATGGCACTCCTGATCATCTCCCTCGCCTACCCATATTTCAATCTCTGCTCCAAACTCAAAATAATTTTTAGGGTTCCCTCCAAAAATGAAGAAGAGTTCATCCACTTCATGCGTGTGTGGTTTTTCTATCATTGTTCCGGGTTGGCTCAGGCAAAGCAACTGGACTTCTACGGGAAAACTGGGAAATTGCAGGCCATAGCAATCATCATCACCGCAAATGTGCAGCATTGGTCCCTGTTCAATCGGTTCAGTAATAAAATATTTCCCGTATTTAGTTTCATCAGCCATAAATCTTTCCTCCTTAACTAGTTAGTTGTAAGTTGATGGTTGTTTGTTTACCCTGTTAAATGCTGCTTTGCAGCCCGCTACACGGATTTAACAGGGTGAATTGATCACTGTTGACTGGTTTCTGACACCTGGAACCTGGAACCTGGAACCTGAAATCCACCACAGGTGGTGATTCTTCCCCCTTACGCTCTGACGCCTAACGCCTCACGGCTTTTCCTGTTTTTCCAGATAAAACATCGTCGCGCCAACCGGAGCGAATGACAGAGCAAGTATATTAAATACCGGGATAAGAAATAACAGGCCGAAGCCCAGGTGAAAAGTCAGGTTTTTTGTCAGCATGCCGAAACGTTTTTTAAACCCGATAAACCTCCTGGCAGGGGCAAGGTCGGTATTATCCCAGGCGAGGAAGACGGCAGCGATGAGAGATGACAGTATTGTTATTACAGGACCAAGGGGTGTCAGAAAACCGATTAATGAAAGTATAATTAATATTATAATCGGAATAATTGCTCTCGGTATTTCCTGTTTTATTAAAAAAACAAGTAGTGAAAAGAAGGGGAGGTTGTTTTCATCTGTAACTTTGCCCGTCACTAAAGACTCAGTAATTCGGGACATCATGTCCATTATAACCACCGCAAACACCAGCTGTGAGATAAGGTAGGACAGCACTGTTGAAATTATTATGAGAACAGTGCTTATAAGCCATGAAACCAGATACCATAGCCAGGTTATCCACACACTTTCCGGTTTTGACCACACTGCTGATATTATTTCCTGCTGGTATATAAGAATAATACTTCCCAGTCCTATGGCTAGAATAATAACCGCAAGAAAACGGAGCAATCCCAGAAAAAGCAATTTAGGGGTCTTTAATCCTAGTTTTAGTCCTTTTAAGTTATACTTAATTCCTTTTAAAAGATCCATTTGTATCAGTCCAATTCTGATTTAGTTAAGTATGTTCACATAATGAATAGTTTCTTATAAACTTTATATAACATTAAAAAACCCGGTTTTACAACCCGTGGAATGATGTGTATTTCATCATTTTCCGAATGATTACTCCGGTTATGTATGTGATTTAAAATACTTGACAAACCGGTGCTGTGATATATACTGCACACTCAATTTTTAACGTGAATCGGAAAAATACATGGTTATACTCTAACTTACTGTATTTTATTGGAAAATAATAATGTGATCAGATGATAATTGATCTTAAATCAATTCCCGGGGAAGGGGTCAAGGAGTTTGAGTTCAGCCTTGAAAGGAATTGGTGGATTCCTGAGCATAACAACGATAGAATAAAGGAAATCGATTCCCCGGTTAATGTTAGAATAGAAATATATAGAGTCGGTAAAAAATATGTCCTGAAAGGTTTTTTTGAGGGTTCGTTACGGGTTATCTGTGATAGATGCCTTGATTCATATAGTCAGTTAATTAAATCCGAGTTTAACTCCTTTTTAATCCCTGCACCGGCAGATAGTGAAAATGCCGAGCTGGAATTAATGGAGGATGACATGGAGGTTAATTTTATTGCCAATGATGAAGTGGATCTTCATGACATTGTAAGAGAGCAGCTGTATCTCTCTCTTCCCATTAAAAGCCTGTGTAAAGGTAACTGTTTTGGATTATGTACGAAATGTGGATGCAACTTAAACAAACACTCTTGTGAATGCGTTAAGGAGCAGGGCCATCCGGGTTTCTCGGTACTAAATAAACTTAAAAATTAGAAGGAGTGAGAGTAAATTAAATGGCAGTACCAAAGAAGAAAAAATCGAAGTCAAAACGGGATATGCGAAGGTCCCATGATCATATCAAAATGCCAAATGTATCTTCTTGTCCCCAGTGCCATGAACCGGTATTACCTCATCATGTCTGCAAGAATTGCGGCGCGTACAAGGGGAAGACAATCATAGAAACTGAAGAGATTTAACATGAATATCGCCGTGGATGCCATGGGGGGGGATAATGCTCCTGAAGTGGTGGTTCATGGAGCTGCCAGGGCCTGTGAGGATTTAAATTGCAACATTATCCTGGTTGGTGATTCAAAAGCCATATCTTCCTGTCTCAAGGATGGGTATTCAGAAACCGGTATGGGAATTCAGCACTGCAGTGAAGTGATAGGAATGGATGAGTCTCCCATGAAGGCTTTCAGGAACAAAAAAGATTCATCCATTCGTGTTGCCTTTGATTTGATGAAGACGGGAAAGGCTGACGCGGTAGTAAGTGCCGGAAACTCCGGCGCGACAATGGCCGCGGGAATGTTGTTATCAGGGAAACTTGATACAGTCGAAAGGCCCGCCCTGGCATGTATGCTCCCGGGTGTTAATGGTGATGTAATACTGATTGATGTTGGTGGTAATGTCGATTGCCGTCCCATACATTTATTACAATTCGGGATGATGGCCGAAGCCTTTGCCGTGTCCTGTTTGAAAATGAATAATCCGAAAATCGGGATATTAAATATAGGAGAAGAACCCGGGAAGGGTAATGAACAGGTAAAAGCCGCCTATGACCTCTTTAGCGGCAGTTCATTAAATTTTGCAGGCAATGTTGAAGGTAGAGACATATTAACCGGTGACGTCCAGATTATTGTCTGTGACGGGTTCACAGGAAACATTGTCCTGAAATTTTCCGAGGGAATGGCTGAATCTTTTTCTTCCAGGTTATTTAATGGCCTGAAGGAAAAACATTTAGATATACAGGATCAGGAGTTTTTGAATGAGTTTAAAGAAAGCCTTGATTACGCGGAATATGGTGGTGCGCCAATCCTTGGAATAAACGGAGTTGGTGTTGTCTGTCACGGTCACTCATCCTCCAGGGCTATAAAAAACGCGATAAAAACGGCATATAATTATGTTGAAAACGATACTGGAGAAAAACTTTTAAGAAGACTTCGGGATTACAGGCAAAATTAATACTTTGAAAATAATAAGGTATAGAAAAAATGCATGATACACAACGAATTGTGGTTATTACAGGCGGATCAAAGGGAATAGGGAGAACCGTGGCTTTAAGATTTGCTGAAGAAAACCCGATAATTGTCATAGCCCATTATGATCCTGATGAATCTGCTTCAGATGAAACTCTTGAAATGCTGAACAGGCTGAATATTGAATGTGAGAGCCGCAGGGTGGATGTCTCATCAAAATCTGAGGTTGATAACCTGTTTAAAGATATACTGTCAAAGTATGGAAGGGTCGACACCCTTGTTAATAATGCCGGAATTACAAAAGACGGATTATTGATGAGAATGTCAGAGAGTGATTGGGACCTGGTATTAAATGTGAATTTAAAAAGTGTCTTCAACTGTACTCAGACTATTATCAGGTCAATGATAAAGAATAAAAAAGGATCAATCGTTAATATCGCTTCGGTATCAGGACAGATGGGAGTCGCGGGTCAGGCAAATTACTCCGCGTCAAAGGCCGGAATAATGGGTTTTACTAAAACTGTTGCCAGAGAGGTAGCTTCGAGGGGGATAACAGTAAACGCGGTCGCTCCCGGTTTTATACAAACGGAAATGACAGACGCGCTTCCCCGGAAAACAATAGACGCTTATCTTCAGCAGATTCCCCTTGGAAGACTTGGAACGACAGAGGATGTGGCGGAAACCGTTTACTGGCTCTGTTCTGATTCCGCTTCATACATTACCGGCCAGATAATTCATGTGAACGGCGGTCTTTATATGTAAATAATGAATAATGTAGATTATTAGATTATTGATTTTTATTTAAACTATTTTTAAGGAGGAACAGGTTAATGTCAGACATTGAAGAAAAGATCAGGAATATTATCTGTGAACAACTGGATGTTGCGGAAGAAGATGTGGTTTCAACCGCTTCTTTCGTGGATGATCTTGGCGCGGATTCTCTCGACCAGGTCGAGCTTATAATGGCCATGGAAGAAGAGTTTGATGTATCAATTCCCGATGAAGATGCTGAAAATATAGCCACGGTTAAGGATGCAATCGCGTACGTCGAAAAAGCAATGGGCTAATCGCGGGAGACAATATCATATCAAAGGATTGTGAAAAAGGAGCTTATTGATATGAAAAGAAGGGTAGTGGTTACTGGTATGGGCATGGTTACTCCTCTCGGGACAGGTGTAGAGAAAAACTGGGAAGCTCTGTGCGCGGGGAAATCTGTTATAGGTCCGGTAACTAAATTTGATGCTTCGGAATATAAATCCAGAATAGCCGCTGAAGTGTCGGATTTCACGTCATCTGATTTTATGGATAAACAGAAGATCAGGAGATTTGATATATTCATCCATTACGGTATTGCTTCAGCAAGAATGGCAATAGAAGACTCGGGACTGAAAATCGGTTCCGGAAACAGCCACCGGATAGGGTGCCTTACCGGTTCAGGACTGGGCGGATTGTCCATGATTGAGAATTTTCATAAGATTCTTCTTGAAAGAGGTCCGGGCCGGGTCAGCCCTTTTTTTATTCCGGGAATTATTCCCAATATGCTCCCTGGACAGATCGCGATTGAATTTGGCGCCCAGGGTCCCAACTCTTCCATAGAAACAGCATGCGCGGCGAGCTGTCACGCTGTCGGTGATTCATACAGATTGATAAAAGAAGGAATAGCCGACGCAATGATAACAGGGGGATCAGAAGCGGTAATAACTCCCCTTGCATTCGCGGGATTCTGTTCCATGAAGGCTTTGTCAACCAGGAATGATGAACCAAAAAAGGCCTCCCGCCCCTTTGAAAAGGACAGGGATGGATTTGTAATGGGAGAAGGTGCCGGGATTCTTGTTATAGAGGAATTAGATCATGCCCTTGAAAGAGGGGCGAATATATACGCCGAGATAGTCGGATATGGTATGTCCGGAGACGCGTATCATGTTTCGGCCCCACACCCTGAAGGTGATGGCGCAGTTAGCTGTATGTCAATGGCAATTGAAACCGCGGGGCTGAAGCCCGAAGATGTGGACTATATCAATGCCCATGGTACATCTACTCCCTTGAATGATCTCTCTGAGACAAAGGCCCTTAAGAAATTATTTGGTGAACATGCCTATAAACTGGCGATAAGCTCTACAAAATCCATGACAGGTCACCTCCTGGGCGGCACCGGCGGTGTTGAAGCCATTTATTCGGTTTTGACCATCAAAAACGGTATTATACCGCCGACAATTAATTATGATTCACCGGATCCCGAGTGTGATCTTGATTATGTGCCTAACAACTCGAGGAAATCAGATGTAAAGGTAGTGATGTCCAATTCATTTGGATTTGGAGGAACAAACGGATCACTGTTGTTTAAGGCATACCAGCCATAGCTGGCAATTAACAATAATCAATGATCAAATAACTTCAAGTTTCTTGTCTTGCGTCTCTAGTTTATAGTCTCTAGTCTCTGGTTTATAGTATAAAACAATAAACAATAAACGATAGACCATAAACGACAAACAATAAACAGGTTTTTGAACCTGGAACCTGGAACATGGAATCTGGAATACCGCTTTGAAAGAAAGTTTGGACTTTTTACTAGATCGTCAAAGTTGAATGAGGAAAGCAATGGATATAATCATAGGCTCAGACCATGCCGGTTTTACGTTAAAGGAAGAATGTAAAAAACTGCTCACTGATGAATTAGGATATGATGTGAAGGATGTGGGGGTATATGACACCCAATCGTCGGATTATCCTGATATAGCCAGGGAAGTGGCAGGCGCTGTCTCTGAGGGTGTTTTTGAAAAAGGCATTCTAATCTGCGGTTCCGGGATAGGCATGTCAATAGCAGCCAACCGCTTCAGGGGTGTGAACGCTGCGCTTTGTCATAATCTTTATACTGCCGATATGTGCCGTAAACATAATAACGCGAACATACTTGTGCTTGGGGCACGTGTTATTGGTGAGGGGCTTGCGCTTGAAATGGTGAAAATCTTTCTCACTACAGAATTCGAAGGCGGCAGGCACAAAATGCGAATTGATAAAATAGACAATTGAGGAGATAGTATTGAACGATAAGGAGCTTTTTCATAATGACCCTGATGTTTTCCGGGCCATAAAAAAGGAAATTGAGAGAGAACAGGATTGCCTGGTTCTTATAGCGTCAGAAAATTATGCGTCCAGGGCTGTACTGGAAGCCCAGGCCAACATAATGACAAATAAATATGCCGAAGGATACCCGGAAGCAAGGTATTATGGTGGATGTGAATATGTAGATATTGTTGAGACTCTAGCTGTAAAAAGGGCCAAAGCAATATTTGATGCTGAATATGTAAATGTGCAGCCCCATTCCGGCTCTCAGGCAAACATGGCCGTGTATTTTTCATTTCTCAAACCCGGTGATACAATTCTTGGAATGGATCTTTCCCATGGCGGACACCTCACACATGGAAGCAAAGCAAGCTTTTCCGGTAAATTATTCAATTCAGTATCCTACGGGCTGCATCCCGAAACCCAGAGAATTGATTTCAACCAGGTATATGACCTTGCAAAAAAACATTCCCCGGATGTTATTGTAGTCGGGGCAAGCGCCTATTCTCGAATAATAGATTTTACCCGGTTCAAAGAAATAGCTGATGAATTCGGGGCATTTCTCATGGCTGATATCGCGCATATCGCTGGATTGATAGCTGCAGGTCTCCACCCTTCACCCGTAGGAACCGCGGATTTTGTGACATCAACTACTCATAAAACACTTCGCGGTCCTAGAGGGGGATTGATACTCTCTGATGAAAAGCATGGAAAAGCACTTGATAGTAGTATTTTCCCGGGTATTCAGGGTGGGCCGTTGATGCATGCCATAGCCGCAAAAGCAGTTTGTTTTCATGAGGCATTACAACCGGATTTTATTGAATACCAGGACCAGGTTATCAGGAATTCCAAGCTCTTGGCTGAAGAAATGATGAAATTCGGCTTTGATCTTGTGTCCGGCGGAACCGATAACCATCTTGCCCTTATAGATCTTACTTCCATGAATATCACAGGTCTTGAAGCAGAAAATGCTCTTGGCAGAGCCGGTATCTATGTAAATAAAAATACCGTCCCCTCTGAAAAAAGAAGTCCCCGGGTCACCAGTGGATTGAGGATAGGAACTCCGGCGATAACTACCAGGGGAATGAAAGAACCTGAAATTGGGGTAATAGCCGGTCTGATTAAAGATGTTCTTGAAAATATTGATAATGAAGCGATACTGGACAGGACAAGATCAAAAGTAAAAGATCTTTGCCGCGGCTTTCCCATTTATCAATTTCTGGATTAATTTCTGTCAAAAAACTGGCGTTTTTGGAAAAAGCATTTTATTCGACAGGATGTACAGGATATGCAAGATGTTTTTTGCCTTTTCGGAAGAAAGACAAAAAGAAATCATCTTTTTCGGAATCAATAAGCAAAGTAAGTTTCTTCGTCATTCCCCGACTTGCCTGCCGGGCCGTAGCCTAAGGCGAAGGCTGGATCGGGGAATCCAGTGATTTTATTTCTCTCCCGCGTAGCGGGATGAATCTTTCACTCTTTCATCTGGAAAGATTGAAAATATAAATACAGATAATCCTGTAAATCCTGTCTAATATTTTTTTATAGATTTTGGAATTTGGAATCTGAAATCTGGAATTCGGTGCTGCTGGCAATCCCTAATTCCTAATGATTAAATAAACTGATAGCTGATCGCTGATCGCTTTAGACAAAGGAGATTCAATTGACCAGACCATCATGGCCCGAGTATTTCATGGCAATTACCAATCTAGTGGCTAAAAGATCAACATGTATGAGACGTCAGGTAGGTGCTATTCTGGTAAAGGATAAAAGAATTCTTGCTTCAGGATACAACGGCGCTCCTTCAGGATTGAAACATTGTGAAGAAGCAGGTTGTCTTAGAGCTGATTCAGATGTCCCTTCAGGTGAAAGACATGAATTATGCAGGGGGCTTCACGCGGAGCAGAACGTTATTATACAGGCAGCATATCACGGGATATCAATTAACGGATCAATTCTCTATTGTACTAATAAGCCCTGTGTGATATGTACAAAGATGATAATAAATGCCGGGATAAAAAAAATATATTTCGATGAAGGATATGATGATCCTTTGTCTGATGAAATGCTGGCTGAAGCTAATCTTGAAATTGAAAGGTTGAGCATATGAAATGCCCTTACTGCACCGAGGTTGACAATAAAGTAATCGATTCCAGATTAAGCAAGGATGGCAGAACAATAAGAAGACGAAGGGAATGCCTTGCCTGCAGCAGACGTTTTACTACCTATGAGAGACTTGAAGAGATGCTGCCGATGGTTAAAAAAAAGGATGGCAGGAGAGAGACTTTTGATCGTGAGAAGATTATCAAGGGAATAAAGAACTCCTGTCAAAAACGTCCTGTAAGTATGACAAAAATCGAAGAATTTGTGGATACGTTAGAGGTATATTTTCAGGAACTCGGCAAAAAAGAGATTGACAGTAAAGAGGTCGGGGAAAGGGTCATTCGTAATCTCAAGGACTGGGATGAAGTGGCCTATGTCAGGTTCGCGTCCGTATACAGGCAGTTCAAGGATATTAACGAATTCATGGCAGAGCTTGAAGATATTCTTAAGACAAGAAGAGAAGGAGGAGATTGATATCTCCCCCGTACCCGTCTTCCCTTCATTCCCCTAATTACCTGTTAATCCCATGATGATTAACCCTTTCCTGAATAAAGCCATTGAGAGATAAAGATACTACATATATGAGGAAGGCCCTTGGAATGGCAGTAAAGGGTTTGGGAAAGACGTCTCCGAATCCTGCTGTTGGCGCCGTTATAGTTAGAAATGATGTTGTTATCGCGTCAGGATATCATAAGGGAGCAGGAGAAAATCACGCGGAGGTAGACGCTTTATCCAGGTTAAAGGGCAGGATAAAATCAGGCGACACAATGTATGTTACCCTGGAGCCATGTAACCACCAGGGGCGTACACCCCCCTGCACAAGGGCAATATTGAAAAGCGGTATCAGGAAAGTTGTTATAGGAATGAAGGATCCTAACCCTTTGGTAAAAGGGGGAGGAATTCAATATCTTAGAGAAAAGGGAATAAAGGTTGCAACCGGAGTACTTGAGAAGGAATGTGAGGAACTCCTGGAACCATGGGTGAAATTCAGTAAAACCGGAAGACCCTTTGTAATAGCTAAATCAGCCCTTACGCTTGATGGCTGGACAGCCGCATCAACAGGCAATTCCAAATGGGTTACCGGTGAAAGAGCAAGGGAGTATGTTCACAGTTTAAGATCTCAGGTAGATGGTATAATGGTCGGGATAGGAACTGTTCTGGCCGATGATCCAATGCTTACATCAAGGCTGAAAAGGGGGAAAGGGCGGAATCCACATAGAATAATAGTTGATACCCATCTGAAAATTCCTTCTGATGCCAGGTTGTTAATGGATGACTCAGGCGCCTTCAGCTATATTGCTTCCGGCAGAAAAATTAGCAGGAAGTCCCTGGAGCGGATTGAAAAAGAGAATATATTTGTATTAAAGTGTCCTGTCAGGAATGGGCGCGTTGACCTGAACACACTTATGGATATAATTGGAAAAAAATCAATTACTTCCATATTGATTGAAGGCGGATCAAACCTTATGGGATCGATGATAAGAGAGAAGCTGATTGACAAATTTCTCATCTTTAAGGCGCCGAAGCTGCTTGGCGGGGGAGATGGTATCCCCATGGCAGCCGGGAAAGGTCCCCGCAGAATGGCTGAAGCTGTAAATCTGAAGGATGTTACTGTGAAAAAATATGGTGAGGATCTATTGATTACGGGATATCCTGAGTATTAGCCAGTTAAATTTTCCGGGACTATCAAATAAGATTATGTAATATTATAATCAGTTAATACTACATTGTTTTCCGTGGAAAGTATGTTTGTCATTCCCGCGCAGGCGGGAATGACAGCTATAAAGAATGGGCGTCTGCCCTCCGACTTCACGGGGGCAGGCTGTCCGGAATGACAGACCGGCGAAACACTGATTTTTGAAATTATTTTAAGTAGAGGAAAGATAGATGTTCACAGGACTTGTTGAAGGTATTGGCCAAGTCAGGGACGCCAGGATATCCGGCGGTGATATGAATATATCGATCAGACCGCTTTTTGAAATGTCTGACTGCCGGACCGGAGACAGTGTTGCTGTGAACGGTGTATGCCTGACGGTTACAGAATCGAATGATGGCCTGTTAATGTTTTATGCCTCCACGGAAACAACGTCACGTACTACACTGGGCATGTTAAAAAAAGGTTCCGAAGTAAACCTTGAAAGGGCACTCAGGCTGTCAGACAGGCTGGGCGGTCATATTGTATCCGGGCATGTTGATGGCGTGGGGAAAATAGCGGAAAAAAAGCAGGTTAAAGATTCATGGCTTGTCGGTGTTGAAATCGACAGCAGTCTTTCCAGGTATACTATTGAGAAAGGATCAATTGCAATTGAAGGAATAAGTCTTACTATTAATCGTTGCCAAAGGGGATATTTCGAAGTAAATATAATTCCCGAAACAGCGTCATCCACAACACTTTTAACTAAAAAAGTCGGTGACAAGGTTAATATAGAGACCGATATGATAGCAAAATATGTTGAAAATTTATTTATGAAAGAGAGGAATACCGAACTTGGAAACAGCTCTTCATCCATTGACATGGAGATGCTTGAAAAATTCGGATTTAACGGTAATACCAAATGACCATATCTAAGATTGAAGACGCACTGGAAGATTTAAAAAATGGAAAAATGATTATCCTTGTTGATGATGAAGACAGGGAGAATGAAGGCGACCTGACAATGGCCGCTGAGAAAGTCACACCCGAAGCCATTAATTTTATGGCAAAATACGGCAGGGGGCTTATCTGCCTTTCTCTTGATCCGGACATGGTGGAAAGGCTGAAGCTTCCCCTTATGGTGGATGACAACACATCTCCATTCAATACGGCTTTTACTGTTTCCATCGAGGCGGGTGAAGGCGTAAGTACGGGAATTTCAGCCCATGACCGGGCCCATACAATTCTCACCGCCGTACATGATGACGCAAAACCTGAGGATCTTGTTCAGCCGGGACACATTTTCCCCCTGAGGGCAAGAAAAGGAGGGGTCCTGTTTCGGACCGGTCAGACTGAAGGATCGGTAGATCTGGCGAGACTGGCGGGACTCAAACCGGCAGGTGTCATATGTGAAGTCATGAATGATGACGGTACAATGGCACGCATGCCCGACCTGATAGAATTTGCTGAAAAACATGATCTCAAGATTGCGACAGTGGCGGATATCATTGCTTACAGGATGAGAAATGAATCATTTGTCCGTGTGGTGGCTGAAACTGTTTTGCCCACTCCCTTTGGAGAGTTCAAGGCCTATGGTTTTGTAAATGATATTGATGAATTTGAACACCTTGCCCTGGTAAAGGGAGACATTGACCCGGACAGTGAGATACTTGTAAGGGTCCACTCACAGTGCCTTACAGGCGATGTGTTCGGGTCCTACAGGTGTGACTGTGGGAACCAGCTGGAAGCAGCCATGGAAAAGATACAGAAGGAAGGCCTTGGTGTGATACTTTACCTTCAGCAGGAGGGAAGGGGGATCGGCCTCGCGAACAAGCTTAAGGCATACGCGCTTCAGGATAAAGGACGGGACACTGTTGAGGCGAATGAAGAGCTGGGTTTTGAAGCGGACCTGCGTGATTATGGTGTGGGCGCTCAGATGCTGGCAGCCCTTGGTATTAAAAAAATGAGAATGATGACAAATAATCCCAAAAAGATAAAAGGGCTTGAAGGATATGGCCTTGTTGTCGCGGGAAGGGTCCCTATAGAGTGTGAACCAAAACCGGAAAATATGAAGTATCTTCTCACCAAGTGTCAGAAACTGGGGCATATGATGAAGATAGCGAATGAATAAAAATAAAGGAAGAGGAGAATAAAATGCCGAAAATCCTGGAAGGAACAATTGCAGCTGAAAATTTCAAGTTTGCTATTATTGTAAGCAGATTCAATGATTTTATCAGCTCAAAACTTGTTGAAGGAGCCATGGATGCCCTTAAAAGACATGGTGCCAGTGATGATAATGTTACTCTCGTAAAAGTGCCCGGGGCATTTGAGATCCCTATAGCAGCAAAAAGACTGGCAGCAAAAGGTGATTTTGATGCCATCATATGTCTTGGAGCTGTAATAAGGGGCGCGACACCTCACTTTGATTATGTTGCCTCTGAAGTGGCCAAGGGAATAGCTGTTGTTTCACTGGACAGCAATGTTCCTATTACCTTTGGAGTGTTGACAACAGACAATCTTGAGCAGGCAATAGAAAGGGCAGGTTCAAAAGCCGGAAACAAAGGCTGGGATGCGGCAATGGCAGCCATGGAGATGGCAAGCCTGTTCGGCAGTTTGTGAATAATTAATGGGAAATAGAAGAAAAGCCAGGGAACTGGTGACCCAGGTTCTTTTCCATATGGAGTATAATCAGGGTGATCTTGAAAATAACTTTGAGCTGATATGTAATAATTTCAATGCTCCCAGGTCAGTCAGGCTCTTTGCAAAAGAACTCATTAAGGGTATCTGTGAAAACAGGGAATATATAGACAATATAATCCAGAAATCATCAAAAAACTGGAAGATGGGAAGAATGTCAAAGGTTGACAGAAGCATACTCCGGTTGAGTGTCTATGAGTTATTTTTTCTTGATGATATTCCCCCAAAGGTATCCATTGATGAAGCAGTGGAGCTGGGAAAAAAGTTCGGGACAGAAGAATCAGGTTCATTTATTAACGGTATTCTGGATAATGTGTACATAAAGAATATCAAAGATGATGCCGGTTGATAAATTAGTAGATGATAAAAACAGATGCGAATTGATATAAGGTTTACAAAACGACCCCTTGAGGATTTATGGTGCCAGGCCATAGTGCTGCTGATCTTTAAAGGTCAGGGGACTTCATCGAAAGTCCTTGAAAATGTAAATAGGAAGATGGGCGGAAGCATCGAGAGGTTGATAAATTCGGGCATATGGGATGGTGAGTCCGGTGAAAAGATGCTTCTGGCGACCCAGAGTGCTATAAGGTCAGATAAAGTGCTGCTTCACGGCATGGGTCAGGTATCTGAATATTCAATCAAAGTTTTAAAAAATGAAATATATAATGTTGGGTTGTCACTGGAAAAAATAAATGTAAATGATTTCGGGATACACATACCTAAGGTGAAGGGATTTGAAAAGTATTACGGTCTTCATGTTGAAACCACCGTTAAATTTTTTTCCAAGCTTTATCTTAAACAGTATAAAGACTCGCCGGATTATATCTTAAAAGTCTTATTTTCTGTTGAAAAAAATGACATTGCAATCCTGGAAAAAACAGCAGAAAAACTTAGGAAATATTTTTCACCCCTTCCGGACTGCTCCATATTATTGGAAAAAGAAACAAAACAAGATAATAATATGCCGGATCTCGCGGCATAATTGAAATAGTAAACAGAAAGGTGTTTGAATGCAGAAGTACAACCCCAAGACAATAGAGAAAAAGTGGCAGGATTACTGGGAAAAGGAACGGATCTTTGAGGTAAAGGAATTACCTGAAAAGGAAAAGTATTATATCCTTGAGATGTTCCCCTATCCTTCAGGTAAGATTCATATGGGACACGTACGTAATTATACCATAGGTGATGTTGTTGCCAGGTATAAAAGGATGATGGGAAAAAATGTGCTTCATCCCATGGGGTGGGATGCCTTCGGGCTTCCCGCCGAAAACGCGGCAATAGACAATAACACTCATCCCCATAAGTGGACATACACCAATATAGAAAGCATGAAGTCCCAGCTTAAGATGATGGGTTTCAGTTATGACTGGAACCGGGAACTGGCTACCTGTGATCCGGAATATTACAGGTGGGAGCAGTTGATTTTTTTAAAGATGTTCGAAAAGGGCCTGGCATATAAGAAAAGAACCCACGTTAACTGGTGTGAAAGCTGTCAGACTGTCCTGGCGAAGGAGCAGGTAGAAAACGGCTGCTGCTGGAGACATACAAACCAGGAAGTTATTCTTAAGGAAATGGATGGGTGGTTTTTCAGGATAACCGATTATATAGAGGATATTTTAAACAAATGTGATGACCTGACGGGATGGCCCGAAAGGGTTATTACAATGCAGAAAAACTGGATCGGAAAAAGTTACGGCGCGATAATAAAGTTTCCCCTTGTTGACTCTGATGAGGTCATCGATGTCTTCACAACCAGGCAGGATACCGTGTTCGGTGCTACTTTTATGTGTTTTGCCCCGGAGCACCCTATGCTCAGGGACATGGTCAAGGGGACTCCCCAGGAGAAGGATGTGCTGAACTTTATTGACCGTACCATGAAGGTTGACGGATTTATCAGGACTGCTGATTTTACTGAAAAAGAGGGTGTTTTCACCGGGCGTTACTGTCTGAATCCGCTTACCGGTGATAATATCCCCGTGTATGTGGCCAATTTCGTGCTTTTTGATTACGGTACCGGTGCCATTATGGCGGTACCCGCGCATGATCAAAGGGATTTTGAGTTTGCTTCAAAATACAATCTTTCCGTAAAAGTAGTTATAACCCCGGAGGATCATTTGCTTGATGCTGAAAAAATGGAGGAGGCTTATGAAGAACGGGGTGTGCTTGTAAACTCCGGCAGGTTTGACGGGGTGGATAATTTAGACGCGCTGGAAGACATAGCCGCTTATCTTGAATCAGAAGGGAAGGGAAACAAGACGGTCAATTACAGGATACGGGACTGGAATATTTCGAGGCAAAGGTACTGGGGTGCTCCAATACCGATAGTATATTGTGATAAATGCGGGACAGTGCCTGTTAAAGAAAGCAACCTGCCTGTTGTCCTGCCGCTGGAATTGGAGCTCAGGGAAAGCGGTGGATCTCCGCTTCCATTTGAACCGGAATTTTATGAGACGTCCTGCCCGGCATGCGGTGGAAAAGCAAGGCGCGAAACAGATACAATGGACACTTTTGTTGAATCTTCATGGTATTTTGAAAGATATACATGCCCTGATTATAAAGAAGCACCTGTTGACAGGGACAGGGTAAAATACTGGATGCCCGTTGACCAGTATATAGGCGGAATCGAACATGCCATATTACACCTTCTTTATTCCAGGTTCTTTACCCGCGTTCTGAAAGACATGGATTTAACGGATATCAGTGAACCATTTGATAATCTTCTTACTCAGGGTATGGTATGTAAAGAGACTGAGGAATGTCAGGAGCATGGCTATCTGTATCCCTATGAAGTTGAGAATGATAAATGCACCGGATGTGGTTCGGATGTGATCAGGGGCAGAAGTGTTAAGATGTCCAAATCAAAAAAGAATGTTGTTGATCCTGCCGAACTGGTGGATAATTATGGTGCCGATACAGTGCGGATGTTCTGCCTTTTCGCGTCACCGCCGGAGCGTGACCTGGAATGGAGTGACCAGGGTGTGGAAGGGGCCTACAGGTTTATAAGAAGGGTGTGGAGACTGGTATCGGAAAACCTTGAAGAATTGAATAAGGTTTCAGGTTATTCCGGGAACGGCCTTGATGGAAGTCTGAAGACATTAAACCGTAAGGTTCACGAAACCATAAAAAAAGTCACCAGTGATATAGAAGACAGGTTTCATTTCAACACCGCTATAAGTGCTGTAATGGAGCTGATAAATGATGTCTACAGGTATTTAAACGACAATGAGGATAAGGGCCCTGAAGCCTGGTCAGTTATGAAAGGGGCGGTAGAATCCGCGATTCTGCTTTTGTCTCCTGTTGTGCCCCATATAACCGAGGAATTATGGAATATGCTTGGTAAAGGCGACTCTCTGCTTGATGTCGGCTGGCCCTCCTATTCAGAAGACGCTCTGGAGGTTGATAAAAAACTTCTGGTTATCCAGGTAAACGGAAAGGTAAGAAGCAAGATCGAAATACCAGTATCTTTTTCAAAGGAAGAAATAGAAAAAGAAGCTGTTGATGATGAACGGATCAGAAATTTCATAGGTGATAAAAAGATTAAAAAAATAATTGTTGTTCAGCAGAAGCTGGTTAATATAGTTGTTTAACTTCCAGCGAAGCTGGAAGTTAAAATTCCAAGTTTCAAGTTCCAAATTCCAAAAACATTTTAGGCTGCCGCCTTCGCTCAAGGCTTCGTCGTGCCAGGGAAGGCTGTTAGCAAAAACCATGAAAAATTTAATTCGACAGGATGAACAGGATGTTAAGGATATTTTTTGCCTTTCCGGAAGAAAGGCAAAAAGGAATCATTTTTTAAAAACAATAATCAAGGCAAGGCCAATCGTCATCCTCGCGAAGCCTGCCCTCGAGAAATCGGGGGGCGGGGATCCATTTTTTGGTTTTTGCTGCCATCTGCCATCTGTCGTCTGAAAAATGGAACCTGGAACCTGGAATGTGGAAGGACAATATATGAAAATATTCAAAAGCCGCTATTTCTGTTACTTGATGACTCTACTTATTCTCGCGTTGTTCTTCTCCGGTTGCGGTTATAATTTCAGGGCGGATGGCACACCTGTAGGCATTAATATTTCAAGCCTCGCCATACCCCTTATAGAGAGTTCCTCCTCGGAAAAAGGTTTTGAGGCAGAATTTACCACGGTACTGAGGAATGAGTTTATCAGTCATGGGCGTGTACCACTGAAGAATGTGAATGAAGCTGAGATGACTCTTAAGGGAAATGTATCTGAAATCAGGACACAACCACTTACCTATAACTCGGTTCAGCAGTCGGTTTCAGGAAAAACCTTTACTCATGAGACAACAAGCAGCCGGAGGCTCATACTGAAACTTAATATCAGGTTGATTGAAAACAAAACCGGTAAAATGATATGGCAACATAACTCTATGGTAGAAGAAGCAAATTTCGTTGTTACTGCCGATCCTCTCGTAAACAGGCATAATAAGCAGGAAGCGTTAAAAAAGATCGCGAAACTGCTTTCTGAACAGGTTTATCAAAAGACAATGGAAAGGTTTTAATGGCAAGGGACTTGCGGCCCGAGGATATTGTAAAAGCACTCGATAAAGGGGTTCTGGCACCCTATTATCTTTTCTATGGTCCAAATGAGTTTATTATAGAAAGGATCTTATCAAGGATAAAGGATAACTACATCCCTGAAGGTTCCAGGGATCTTAACATGGAAATCTGTTATGGAGGCGAGGCTGGTCCGTCGGATGTAGTTGACAGGGCCCTAACCCTTCCATTCCTGGCGTCAAACCGCCTTATTATACTCAGGAGGACAGACGCCTATAAAGCTGACCAGCTCATTCAGTTTATACCTTACCTGGAAAATCCGGCTGATTCAACGTGCCTTATCTTCCTTTCCTCAAAAACCGATTTTAGGAATAATTTTTATAAAAAAATCAGGTCATCCGGCCTGGCTGTAGATTTTTCCGAGCTGAAGAATAACCAGGTTGTTCCGTGGATAATAAACATGGCAAAGGAAATCGGCCTTAATATCAATCGCCAGGGGTGCATGTTTCTCCAGGAATTAACCGGAAACAGGCTGAGAGACATATATTCAGAACTCCAGAAACTGAAACTCAGCCACGGGGACAAGGCGATAGGAGAAAAGGAAGTCAGGGAATTGGCTATAAACAGCCGGATGTATACGATCTTCGAATTAATGGATGCCTTTTCTGTCAAAAACATACCGGGAGCACTCTCGGTTTTAAAACGGTTTTTAGAGGAAGAGGATAAAAAAAATGCACCGCTGCAGATAATCGGAATGCTGAACCGGCAGATTATTCTGTTGTGGAAGGTTAATGTCCTGGATACAGAACGCGTCAAAGTAAATGAAATAGCATCGAAACTTGCAATAGCCCCTTTTTCAGCAAGGAATCTTTTAAAACAATCAGCAAACTGGAGTTCCGATGAGCTTGAAAGGGGTATAACATTGCTTTATGAGGCAGACAGGTTACTCAAATCCGGATCCAGATCTGAGCCGGTACTTGAGAACCTGATTTTTTCACTTTGCGGATAAAAAAGGCTGAAGCATTTTAGGCTGCCGCCGTCGCTAGAAGCTATAGCGAGCCAGGGAAGGCTGTTAGGTAAAACTTAAGAAATATTATCCGACAGGATTAACAGGATGTTCAGGCCTGCCCTGGCGTGACATGGTATCTTTCTACAATTTGGATTATGCCATTGACTTACATAGGATTTAACATATTGCAGCAATGCCAGGTCTAGGCCAGGGATATTTTTTGCCTTTCCGGAAGAAAGGCAAAAAGGGATCACCTTTTGAGAATAAAAAAATCATGGCAAGGCCAATAGTCATTCCCGCGGAGCCTTTCGACTTGCTCAAGGCCATGAGCAAGTCGAAAGGGCGGGAATCCATTTTTTGCTTTGTCCCCTTACGCTCTCACGCCTGACGCCTAACGGTTTTTTGAACATGGAACCTGGAACATGGAATTAAGCTTATGCTTCGATTTGATTAACCTGATGAGCAAGACGGGAAAACCACCAACTCCGTCATTCCCCGACTTGATCGGGGAATCCAGAGTTTTTTTGATTCTGCTGTCCTCTGCCGTCTGTCACCTGTTTGAATTTGGAATTTGGAACCTGAAACTTGGAATCCGCCAAACTGCCGGCGGACAAGCCTGGAACATGGAATTAAACTTATGCTTCGATTTGATTAACCTGATGAGCAAGACGGGAAATCTTGCGGGAAGCTTTTTTCTTATGAAACGCGCCTTTTGATGCGCTTTTTTGAATAACTGCTGTTGCTTTTTTCAGATTTTCAACGGCTTTTTCTTTATCGTTTTCCGTGACAGCGGCCCTTACTTCTTTTACAATATTTTTTGAACGGGTTTTATGACCCGTGTTTATAACTCTTTTTACTTCATTTTGTTTTGCCCTTTTAAGGGCTGATTTATGATTAGCCAAATTTAATACTCCTGTTAAAAAGATTTTTGAACCTTTCTTATTAAGATAATAAGATGAAGCTGTCAAGCTAAAAAATAATATGGATAAATCTTCAGGCATAAAGGAAAATTCCGAAAAGAAAGACCTGGGCAGGGCGGCCGGGGTTGTGGGTTTCTATACTTTTCTAAGCCGGATTCTCGGTTTAGTCAGGGATATGGTTATAGCGGTATTTTTTGGCGCGACCATTTCCGCGGACGCGTTTTTTGTTGCCTTTAAAATTCCTAATATGCTCCGCCGTTTTACAGCGGAAGGCAGTATGACCATAGCCTTTATACCTGTTTTTACAGAATACCTTAAAAACAGGTCAAAAAAGGAAGCCTTTGAACTGGCCCGGATAATTCTTACACTCTTATCAATTATCCTGGTAGTGATAACGATCTTTGGTATAATTCTGTCCCCCTGGATAGTCAGGCTTATAGCCTATGGTTTCGGAGGGGAGGGGACAAAATATGAACTTACTGTCCTTCTTACACGAATTACCTTTCCTTATGTTATACTGGTTAGTCTTGTAGCCTTTTTCATGGGTATACTCAACAGCCTTAAACACTTTGCCGCCCCTGCTGCTGCTCCTGTTTTTTTAAACCTTGGAATAATCGGGTCCACATTTTTAATTTCTCCCTATTTTTCAGAGCCTGTAATGGGTACAGCGATTGGTGTGCTTATAGGGGGAATGCTTCAGGTGATGCTTCAGCTTCCATGGATATATAAAAATGGAGTCTCCCTTAAACCTCTGTGGAATCCCGGCCATCCTGCTGTCGCGAAGATAGGGATGCTTGTCCTTCCTGCCCTGTTCGGGTCGGCCATTTACCAGATAAACCAGTTTGCCGGAACATTGCTGGCCTCTTTTCTGCCCGTCGGGAGTATATCATGGTTATACTACGCGGACAGGCTTGTTGAATTGCCGCTGGGTGTATTTGCTATTGCTATAAGTACGGCAGCCCTCCCTTCTCTTTCGAGACAGGCTGTTGAAAAGGACAGAAACGCCTTCATGGATACACTCGAACACGCCCTAAAACTGACATTTTTTATTTCCATTCCATCAATGATGGGTCTTATTATTCTGGGAAAACCGATTATTCAGCTTTTTTTTCAAAGAGGAGCCTTCAATGCACTGTCCAGTGATATGACAGCCAATGCCTTGTTCTTTTATGCCCTGGGGCTCTGGGCCTTTTCCGGTGTCAAGATTGTCGTCTCCGCCTTTTACGCCCTTCAGGATACAGTAACACCGGTAAAAGTGTCAGTAATTACCTTCTTCTCCTATATTATTTTTGGAGTAACCCTTATGGGGCCGTTAAAACATGGGGGCCTGGCCCTCGCGCTTTCCCTGTCATCCGCTCTTAATTTCATGCTACTTGTTTTTCTGTTGAAAAGGAAATTGCCATACTGGTTACTGACTCCGATTATCATTTCTGTCCTGAAGATCCTCATGTCAGCAGCAGTAATGGGACTCAGTGTGTTCTGCCTTAAGTTGAATTTTTTTCCAAATGGTTATGATCCCGGGGTCTTTAGTCTCGGGGTCAAGGTGTTTTTTCTTGTTATTTCAGGAATTATTATTTACCTGGTGTCCGCTTCAGTTTTCAGGTGCGGGGAGCTTCGCGCCATTGTGGATTTGGTGAAGTCGAGAAAATGAGAAATAGCAAGGAGCATGGAGGTTGGGGCATGGAGCAACAGCAAAAAGAAATCTTAAAACTTAACCGCCCGCTGCGCTCAAGTACGCAAAGATCGCAAAGAGTTTAAATATTTTTCATTTGCCGGGTAACGGCAAATGAAAAGACTCATCCTGCCACAGGCAGGAATAATTGCCAAGTATGGTCAATAACTTAATAGGGGAAAATATACCACTCAGAAAATTACCCTGGTATAAAATGAAACTGCCCGCAGGGCTGGACTCTTTGTACGAATCGTGACCGGAAGTATTCCGGTACCTGATTCGTACAAAACTTAGCGTCCTTCGCGGTTCAATCTTAAATTTGAAACCTGGAACCTGGAATCTGAAACTTGGAACATGAAATTTGAAACACTGCCGCAGGCGGAAACCCTCACTCCATGCTCCAACCTCCCCGCTGTTTTTACTTCACCGAAGCGAGAATCGTTTTTCCAAATTCCAGAAAGTCGGCTCTCTTCATAAAGTCATATTCACCATAGCTCTTCAGCATATCGACATATTGGGGTTCAACCAGGCTGAATGTTATCCTGCCGTTAAAGGTCCTGGCCGGCACCCCGGACACACCGGTAATTTTTGAAAGATGATCATCTATATACTGTTTTACCTGTGCCGGTCCTGTCGGTTGTTTCTGGTTCCCGCATACACAGAAAAATCCCCTTATTTTATCTTTTAAAACCGCTTTATTTTTTTTCAGGTAATCCTGGAGCTCCTGGGATACCTGGAAACTCCGGATAGATCCTCCGATTACAACATGGTCATATCCCTTTGGATCAGGATTTTCACGCACGTCAAATACATCCGCGATGCCTCCCATCCCCTCAGAAATCCAGACTCCGGCGTCCCTGCTTGATCCGCACCATGTACCGTAGATCACGGCCCATTTCTTATCAGATTGTTTGGGGTAATATTCGAGCGCCATGCTCTTGTTAGCTATTGCCATTGCACCAAGGCTCATAATTCCGGCCTTTATAAAACTACGTCTTTCCATTTAAAACCTCCTTAAAGTTTAATTCATTGATATCTTAAAAAAATATTAAAGATTGAACCGCTAAGAACGCTAAGGTCGCCAAGAAATTCTTTTACTTGGCGTTTATTTTCTCTCTACAGATTATACAGATTTTCACAGATTTCTCATAACAAGTAGCATTATGTATATTTCTTAAATGATACATGAATGACACTGATAAGCACTAAACATTAACCAAAAACTGCTCATCGTTATTGCTCTTTGCGATCCCTTTGCGTTCTTTGCGTACTTGAGTGAGCATAGCGAACGGGCGGTTAGGTTGTTGTTTTATCTCAGTTGTCTAAATCAACTAAATTGGAAACCCTGTTATATCCTGTTCATCCTGTCAAATAATACTCTGAGTCTCTGCCTGTCTCGCCATAGCTAAAAGCGACGGCGGCTGCCTTACTCTTCCGGTTTTTTCGGCGGCCCGCCGGGCCCTTTCCACCCTTCGTCAAAAAGTGCTTCATGAGCCTCCTTGAGATTTTCAATAATCTCTATCTGCTGAGGACATTTTTCTTCACATTCTCCACATTCGATACAATTTGCGGCATTTTGATCGGGACCTAACATAGTATTATACATTATGACAGGCATTTCGTCCTTAAACATTATTAAGTCATTGTATAGAGAAAATATCATGGGAATATTTACACCATTGGGACATGGCATACAGTATTCACAACTTGTACAGTCTACCGTCATGAGCTCCCTGTATGCGCCCTCAACTTCACCTATGATTTTAAGCTCTTCTTTAGTCAGACTATTTGATACGAAATCGTCGGCGATCCTGATATTTTCCTTGAGTTGCTCCATTGACGACATACCGCTCAATATAATTGAAACTTCAGGATGATCGGCCACCCACCTGAGCCCCCATTCAGCGGGACTTCGTTTTACTTCGGCGGAATCCCATATTTTTTGTATTTCATCGGGAATCCTCTGGGTCAGCCTGCCGCCCCTTAAAGGCTCCATAATAATAACGCCTATATCTTTTGAAGCGGCATACTTGAGACCTTCTTTTCCGGCCTGGTAGTTCTCATCAAAGTAGTTATACTGTATCTGGCATACTGACCAGTCATATGAATCGACTATTTCCTTGAAAACTTCAGTTTTGTCATGAAAGGAAAATCCCGCGTACTTTACTCTTCCACCCTTTTGTGCTTTGTCCAGAAATTCCAGGGCCTTCAAGTCCCTGGACTTGACCCAGGTGTCTTTGTTCAGGCCGTGCAGGAGGTAAAAATCCAGATAGTCTGTACCCAGTTTTTCAAGCTGCTCATCGAGTATCCGGTCAAAGTCTTCTGGCTTCTGGATCATCATAACAGGTGATTTTGTAGTAATGATGAGTTGAGTTCTTCGTCCCTTAATGCCCTTGCCCAGTATTAATTCACTGTTACCCGCGTGATACATATATGCCGAATCAAAATAATTGATTCCGTTATCTATGGCATAATCAATCATTTCAAGGGCCTTTTCCTCGTTTACAGCCTTTTGCCTCTCTATAAAATCCTTTGGCGGATCCTTTTGTTCAAGCATGGGCAGGCGCATGCAGCCCAGGCTTAAGACGGATGCCTCATATTCAGTTTTACCGATCTTTCTGTAGAGCATTTAGGGCCTCCTGTTAAAAGAATATAAGTAATAATATAAGTCTTTTATTGATAAGTGCAGAAGTAAAACAAATTTGCTATGAAAAAGCAAATTCCATATTCCAGGTTAGAAAAACCTTAAGGTGTTTGAACGAGAAGGAGCCAGTGAAGGAATTCCAAGTTTCAGGTTTCAAGTTCATTTTAGCCTATCAGGCTATTACTAACCTTCTCAACCTCTCAACTTCTAACCTTCTTTTCCCTTTACCCCTTACGCTCTCACGCCTCACGGTTTTTTGAATTTTGAATTTGGAACATGGAACCTGGAATTTTGAATCCGGCGGAGCCGGTGATTTTTACAGTCCCTTCTCAACACAAATCTCCAGGATTACCCTTATATGCTTTTCCATGATTTTTCCGGCCAGTTCAGGTTCCCGGTTTTTTATCGCGTTAAAAATAGTTATATGCTGGTCAAAGGTCATTTCATCAAGTTTTTCGTCTTTTATCAGGGTGGGAAAAGCCAGGTTCATACCATAATACAGTACATCATAAAAGCTCTTCATGAGGTGCACCTGCACAATATTTTTTGTCGCGTAGGCGATATTCATATGAAAACTGAGTTCATTGTCCAGGTTTCTTTCAAGGTCCCTGGCGTCCAGAAGCCTGTTAAGGCTCTGTTCTATAATCCTTACGTCCTCCTCTGTTGCTCTCCTGGCGGCGAGAACAGCGCTGTTTGATTCAAGTACGAGCCTTACTTCCAGTAATTCAACAATGGTAAAATCCTGACCGTTTAAGAGCTGAAGCAGGGGTTTGTTGCTCTTTCTTGTCTCCTCGCCAAGCACAAAAGTGCCCACTCCGCGACGGCTTTCAATAAGACCCTGTTCAGTAAGTTTTTGAATAGCTTCTCTCACAGTAGGTCTTCCAACATTAAGGGCAAGGGCCATATCCCTTTCAGACATCAATTTTTCACCGGAACGCAACTCACCCCTGTAAATCATGTCCCTTAACTGTTCGTAAACCTTGTCGGATATTTTTACTGATTTGATTGGTTTAAGCATGATTTTCCTTTTTTGTTATTTATTGCTAAAATTGGTAATACCACGTTACCAATGAATAGTCAAGATGAATGATTTTATTAAATAAACAGTGAAGTATTGCTGCATAATATGGGTAATGGATAAGTTTAAGGAAGCGCCTTGTTTATAATGGCCTGATAATCATAAGATGTTTTTATATTTAAGATAAGTAGATAAAAAAAGAAATAAAAACAATAGGTAATGTCATGTACTTGAATATCAGTGTATATCCTGAAATGCAGTTCGGGGAGCCTCTTTAGAGGGGATTGCAACTGAAATTCATAATTTCTTGACTAATGGACCGCCTCCCTGTATTATTTATTGCCTTTGTGTAATCTTACCGCATTACCACAGGCGGGTTAAGCCAGAAGTTGAGCCGTCGTCGCTCAATGAGCTATGACGGGCCAGGGAAGGTAAAGAAGGTAATAAGGTTAGTCAGGATTAAGGATTAGGGATTCAGGATTAATGAAATACTTTAAAAGCTTTATCTCACACAGAGATCACAGAGATCACAGAGAGTATAAGAAGGGAGGACTGCAGGGAACAGATTGAACCGCCCGTTCGTTACACTCACTCAAGAACGCAAATATCGCAAAGAGAAGGCTTTATATAAAAGGAGTTACCAAGGTATATTTCTTAAGTGATACATGAATGGCACTGATAAAAAATGAATTGATTCATTTTTTGTCAGGTACCATTCCATGTTTAATCCCTAAACGGGATTACCTGCCCTGTCCTCCATAGCAGTAGCTACTGCGAAGGAGGATCGCAGGCATTTAAGAAATATAAACTTATTAGAGTTTTAATCTGTGCTAATCTGTTTGCCCAGTTAAATACCTTGAGGATAATTAGCCTAAAACCAAGCCTATACATTAAATAGTTGCTAGGCAAGATTAAGATAAAACAAAATACATCAAGGTAAGATTTGAGCAATTTCACTATAGTTATAATAAGAGTACAATAAAAAGAATTAAGAATCAGGCTCAAATCTTATTTAACCGGGTGAACCTGTGGATAATGAATATCATCATGCGAAGGATTTAGAAGTACTTAGCGTCCTTGGCGTACTTCGCGGTTCAATATTTGTTTTTATGTCTTTCTCTGCCTGCCGTGCCGTAGCCTTGTGCGAAGGCTGGTTTTCTCTGCGGGCTCGAGTGAACAGAGTGAACGGGCGTGAGACAAGGTTTTTCGCTTAAACACGGAGCTTGAACAAAAATACTATCCGAGGAGGATTTCTATATGAGCACCAGCAATATGAAAAAAATGTGTACGGATGAAACTGGGAAGGAACTTGTGCTTCAGGGTAATATCGCATTTGCTGTTGGTTGTGTGAGGTCCGGTATTCACAGTGCTGACGGATATCCAGGGACACCCAGCACCGAGGTAATTGACAGGGGGCTCAGCCAGGTCCAGGACATGATTAAGGTCGGCTGGTCCGTGAATGAGGCGGTTGCAGTAGGGGTCGGCTTCGGTCACACCCTGGCAGGAGCTGATGTTGTTGTTACAATGAAGATTCCAGGCTTATTTCAGGCCGGTGATTTATTTACAAGTGCTTCCTTCTTTCATGATAAAAGGGGTGCTCTTATCTATTATATTGCAAGCGATTTTACACCGAGTTCAACTCAACATGTGATTGATCCAAGGTATCTGTTTAAAACCTGTATGGTGCCGGTAATTGAACCCAGGACGCACCAGGAGATGATGGATGCTCCTGGAATAGCTGCTGATATCGGGCGCAAATACAAAACTCCTGTTGTTATTCTTGCGAGCGGTGGACTTTGTCACAGCGAAGGTCTCGTAAGACTGAACGAAATAAAAAAACGTGAATTGCTTGATATCCCTGAAGATATGACAAGGTTCAATTTACTCCCATCCATTGCAAGAAATAACTATGATAATGTCGTGACTGAAAGAATGCCGGCCCTTGAAGAAATGGCTGAAACTTCACCGCTTATCGAATGGTCTAAGGCTGGCGGTAAAAGAGGAGTTATCACATACGGTATTAATACTGCCTATGTGAAAGAGGTAAGGGATTTTTACAATGTGGACATGGATATATTGTCACTGCCAATGACCAACCCGCTTCCAATTAAAAAGATCAGGGAGTTTTATGACTCAATTGAGGGGAATGTATACGTGATAGAAGACGGATATATGTACCTCCAGGAAGCGGTGGAAAGAGAAGGGATGAAAGTGACTGGTAAGGAAAAATACAGCAAAGTTACCGAATGGTCACCAACCCTTGTTGCCGAAAAGATGGGGTATGATATTGAACATAAAAAAATCAGTGTTAAACCGGTTCCGAGGCCTCCCATGATCTGCGCGGGATGTCCCTACACTCTTTTCGCGGGAGTAATCGCGAAAATGAAAAAACGGGGAAAATTAGAGGCCGTTTTTGGTGATATAGGCTGTAACGCGCTCCTCTATTTTATGAACGCCCTTGATACAGGTTTGGCAATGGGCGCCAGCGACAGCCAGAGACAGGGATTTGTTATCTCAAGACCGGATAAAGCCGCCAAATGCATAAGCATAATAGGTGACAGCACAGAATGCCATTCAGGTATGGATGCGACCCGTAACGCGGTATTCAGGAATGTGCCCGGAGTGAAGGTAGTTCTGGATAATTACTGGACTGCCATGACGGGCGGCCAGCCGGCACCAAGTTCACCTACCAACCTGGCTGGTGAAGATGTTGACTATGATCTGATCAAGGCCCTTGAGGGTAATGGCAATAAAGTCCTTGTTGCAAGCTCATATGATATAAAAGAAATCCGGAAAACCATGAAAGAAGCGCTGGCACTTGCGGAGGAAGGTGAGTTTGTTGTGGTTGTATTAAGGGGCTGCTGTGTCAAGAAACAGCCGCCCGCCGGTAAGGGTATCCGCCTGAAAATCAACCATGATAAATGTGATAAATGCTATACGTGCTTGATGTGCTCAGGTATTGAAAAGGGAGAGGATGAATTTCCCATGTATAACAACCTGTGTTCAGGCTGTGCCGGAGAAAACCCCGCGTGCATGCAGATGTGCCCCTTTGATGCTATTGAGTTCCTGGAAGATGATGAAAAGAAAACAACTACCGCTGCAGGTTTTGCAGAACCCCCTGAACTGGTTATCCCGGAATTTGACAGGGGGGATTTTCCTGAAAGACTCACGCTGGCAATCAGGGGAGTCGGAGGTCAGGGGAATCTCTTCTTCGGGAGGGTAATGACCCAACTCGCTTTTATTTCAGGTTATTCCAGGGAAAACATAGTAAAGGGTGAAACCCACGGTATGGCGCAGATGGGTGGGCCGGTCATAAGTACTTTTTCATGCGGTAACGTACACAGTCCTGTCCTGTTTCCCGGAAGCGCCGACTGCATCATAACCATGGAAGTAAGTGAACTCTTAAGGCCCGGATTTCTGGAAATGCTGAGAGAAGGTGCTACTATCCTGATCTCAAAGACAAAAGTAATACCTCCCGTCATCACTCCGGAGGAATATCCGTCACAGGAAGAGATCTCAAAGGCGGTTGAAGGTTTTAATGTAGTTGAAGTTGATGTTCTCGGGAAAGCCATGGAAATAGGTGACATTACCGGTAGAATCGCCAACGTGGTTATGATAGGCGCCATGAGCAAACTTCCTCCCTTTGACAGGTTCCCCACGGAACTCTGGCTCCAGGCCATAAAGAACGTAAGTCCCAAACCTGCTATATGGGCGGGTAACTACGGCGCGTTTTCAGCAGGGAGGGAATTGGTATGACGGATAATCTGCATAAACTCCTCTTCAACCCTGAAAGCATAGTCGTAATAGGCGCGAGCAATGACAGGCTTAAAACGGGCGGAAGAGTAACAGATAATATAAAGTCAAATGGTTATAAGGGAAAACTCTGGGCAATTAATCCCAAAACACCGTCAATAATGGATATTCCCACATTCAAGAGCGTGCCCGATCTCCCTGAAGCTCCTGACCTGGCATACATTGCCATTCCGGCCCCCTTTGTAAGATCAACTCTTGAAGAACTCGCGGCAATCGGGACAAAGGCTGTTATAATTCTTACTGCCGGATTTGGAGAGAAGGACGAAAAGGGAAGGGAAGAGGAGCAAAAATTTCTTGAGATTGCCGAAAAAAATGACATGACTATTATCGGCCCTAACTGTTCAGGGTTTTTAACCACGAGCTATGCCGGCAAGTTTGCCGGTTTGATTCCTAAACTGGAAAAAAGCCGGGTGGATATTATAAGCGGATCAGGTGCTACGGTGGACTACCTCATGGAACAGGCCACGATGAGAGGCCTTTCCTTCAGCAATGTTGTGAACATGGGAAACTCCATCCAGGTGGGTGTTGAAGATATACTCCAGCTCGTTGATGAAAACTATGGACCTGAAAATTCGAAGCTGATTCTGCTATACATGGAATCGGTCAAAAAACCTATGAAGCTCCTCAAACATGCCAGGAGTTTGACAAAAAAAGGGTGCACACTCGCGGGTATAAAATCAGGGGTTACAGAGGCCGGTGAAAGGGCCGCGGCGAGTCACACGGGTGCCATGGCTTCACCGGATACTGCTGTTCAGGCCCTTTTTGATAAGGCAGGAATTATCAGGGTGCAAAGCAAGGCTGATCTCATTGAAGTAGCCTGCACCTTTAACGCGATTAAAGGCCTTGTTGCTGACTACAGGGTGTGTGTTGTCACGGACGCGGGAGGCCCCGGTGTCATGCTTTCAGATGAACTGGGAAGACAGGGACTGACCCAGCCGGTCCTGGGGAAAAAGACTCAGGAGAAATTGTCGGAAGTACTTCCTCCCGAAGCTGCCATAGGTAATCCAATTGATATGCTTCCCAGCCGGACCCCGGATCAACTGGAGCAGGTCTACAGGGTGCTTGATGAAACAGAAAAGGATAACATCGATGTGATCTTCACTATTGTAGGGAATTCAGGAATGACGGACAACTGGAAACTGTACCAGGCTATCATGAATGGTATGGACACCTGTTCAATACCGATCATACCGGTTCTCAGTTCCGCATACACCTGCCAGGATATGATTTTGAAGGTAAGAGAATCAGGCAGGATAATCTTTCCGGACGAAGTGCCAGTTGGGAAGGCCCTGGGCAGATTGAGCCGTAAACCTGTCCTTTCAGAGCCCATGGCCCTTCCTGATGATTTTGATAAAGAAAAAATAGAAGCCGTGTTAAATGAGCAGGGTGAGTATCCGGATCCTGAAGCAGTAAAGACAATAATGGCTGCTTCCGGATTTAAACTTCCCTTTCAGCAGGATGTTTTTGAAAAAACAGGGCTCTCTTCAGTTTGTGAAAAAGCGGGTTTCCCCCTTGTAATGAAGGTCATAGGCCCTCTCCACAAAAGCGATGTCGGAGGTGTAAAGACCGGAATTACTGGTATGGACAAAGCTGAAGAAGCATGGGATGAACTCATGAAAATCAAGGACGCCAGGGGTGTCCTTGTTCAGCAGCAGGTTGAAGGCACCGAAGTGATACTCGGTGCTAATAAAGAAGGAATGTTCGGCCATCTCATCATGTTCGGTCTTGGCGGCATATATACCGAGGCACTCAAGGATGTCAGTTTCGCGCTGGCGCCTCTCTGCAGGGAAGAGGGGATGAACATGATACAGAAGATTAAGACACTTCCAATACTAAAAGGCATTCGCGGTGAGAAGGGTGTATCTCTTGAAGTTCTCGCGGAATACCTTGCCCGCCTCAGCCTTCTTGTACATAACTTTCCCCGGATTGAAGAAATCGACCTGAATCCCGTAAAGGGCTTTGAAGAAGACCTCTATGTTGTGGACGCGAGGATTATTCAAAATAAGGATTAAAAAGCCAGAGGTCAGAAGACAGAGGACAGAAGTCAGAAAAACCGTAAGGCGTGAGAGCGTGAGGAGAGAAAGCTTTTAATCTCACACAGAGGCCAGAGATCAGAAATCAGAAGACAGGAGCCAGAATTCAGAAGTTAAGAAGGTAAGAGGTTGAGCCGCCGTAGCTGATAAGCGAAGGAGGGTTTCCCCTTACGCCTGACGCCTCACGATCAAATCTTTCAAACTCCCCTATAAAAGTTGAATAAGTTCGTCCATTATCGTAAAATAGCAAATATCCTTTTATACTAACCTCAAAAAAGGGGACTAAATATGAAACTTCGAATACTGGTAATTACTTGCATATCATTGTGCTTATTTATTGCACCGGCCCTGCCGGAAGACCAGCCTTATAACAGCAAGCTGGATGAACAGGTAATGAAGTTTCTCAAGGAGCATGAATACGGATGGTACGACATGAATGTACCTTCGGTTGATGGTAAAAAAATGTATGACCTCATAATCAAGGGCAAATATAAAAGTGCGCTTGAAATCGGTACCTCAACCGGGCATTCCGCCATATGGATAGCCTGGGCATTGAGCAAGACAGGCGGAAAACTCATAACAATAGAAATTGATGAGCAGAGATATAAGGAGGCACAGGATAATTTTAAAAAGACAGGATTGTCGGATTTTATTGATGCCAGGCTGGCAGACGCGCATGAACTGGTAAAAGAATTAAAAGGGCCCTTTGATTTTGTATTCTGCGATGCCGATAAAGGCTGGTATAAAAATTATTTTATAGATCTTGATCCCAAGATAAAAAAGGGAGGCTGTTACACGGCCCATAATGTTTCTGATTCCTTTTGGGGGAGAAGAGGGGGCAGAGGAACGGGTGAATTTGTCGAACATATTAAATCTCTGGATAGATATAAGACAACATTCTTTTCAGAGGGCTCCGGAATGTCGATTAGTTATAAGCTCAAGTGAACCATTTAGACTATTAGCCTGAAGTCTGTTAGGCTATTAGGAAACCCTAAAAAATCTTTATCTGACAGGATAATCAGGATATTTTTTGTCTTTCCGGAAGAAAGACAAAAAGGGATTTTTTTTTGAAATGGTAGATATAGCCAGCTGAGATAGAACATCATCTTAACCGCCCGTTCGCTGTACTCACTCAAGTACGCAAAGATCGCAAAGAGTTGGATTTTTTATCAGGTACCATTCCATGTTTAATCCCTAACGGGATTACCTGCTCTGCAGGCATTTTAAAAATATACCATTCTTAGAGTTTTTACATCTGTGCAAATCTGTGTAATCTGCGGATAATACTTCGCGTCCTTGGCCTGTCGCGCCATAGCTGAAAGCGACGGCGGGCGTACTTAGCGGTTCAATCTTAATAATCCTGTAAATCCTGTCTAATAGGTTTTCAAATGTTTTTCTCTGTCTTCTGTTTTCTCCAATCACCCCTTACGCTGTAACCCCTCACGGTATTTTGAATTTTGAATCTGGAATCCGACATAGACGGTATTCTTTATTACCTACTAAACACTCTCAACTCACAACCAGCCACTAACTACCCACTACTCTTAATGTTCCACCCTGATAATCATAACAGGGATAGGTGAAAGCTTTACAATTCTGTGGGCCACACTCCCGAGCAGCACCCTTTCCAGGCCGACCCTGCTATGCCCCATTATGATCAGGTCGATCCCCTTCCTTCGGGCATATTCAATTATTTCATCCGCGGGATTCCCTGCAGTAATATCGGTTTTAAAGTTCATGCCCTCAAAGTGCTCTTCGGCGAAATCATCCAGTTGTCCTTCCGCCGCAAGCATAACTTCTTCCTCAAAACTTGTCAGTCCAGCTGCCGGGAGATTGATACTGCTGTAATAGTGCCCCACACTTGATACATATAGAACATTAATTTCCGCGCCGAATTTTTCAGCCATGAGTTTAACGTTTTCAGCAATCTTCTTTGAGCCTTCACTTAAGTCAGTGGGGAATAATATATTTTTATAGCTTTCCATATTAACATCCTCCTTTCTGTTTCTTAAGTTTTGTTCATCCACAGGCTTATGGATGGACATCAAGTGATACTGTTAACTGTTTATTAATAAAAAACTTTATATAATATTATAATGATTATTTCGAGGACAGTCCACTCTATTCAAAATTAATTTCTAGAGAGTCTTGTTAATAGGTGATCAGGGGTCAAGGGTTCTAGTAAAAAACTTATTGTAACAATAAGGTGTGTTTAAAATAAAAATAAGCTATACTAAATCACTTTAGCTTTGTATCTCGCAGATTAATAAAAGATAAAATGGGTAAAGTGAAAATGTTTTTTCGAGTTAATAGTATCTTAATTTCCTTTTCATCATTTGAAATGAGTAATTAGTTTTTGAACATAATGAAAATATAATATTCGATAAATATAAACTTGGCCCCTTGAATCCTCGAATCCTTGAACCCTTTTATCCAATTTGTCTTCTATGGCAGGCTATTTGCTGAGGGTTGACTGGGTTGGAGGATTAACTTTAAAATTATACAAAATATTTTCCATAAACCGGGTTTTTTAGTACTGATGAAATCGAAAAACCCTTTACTAGAGGATATTGAAAAAAAATGATGAAAGGGAAAATTATAATAATACTAATTATGTTTCTGGCAGCAGATCTTTCCTTCGCCCAGGAAAAAGAGGAAGAGGAATCCTATTGGGAAATAATTAAAAATAAAATTGAGGAACTGAAATCCGATAATCTGGAAAAAAGTGAAAAAGCAAAGAATTGGATAGAAGAAGACCTAAAAAAGATTGGGGACTGGGAATATAAAGTATTAAAGATTAGTACTGCTGAGACTGAAGAAATCGAAAAAAAACTAAATCAATTAGGAAATGATAGGTGGGAGTGTTTTTGGTTGGAAAAGAGGAAAGACGAAATAGTTTTTTATTTTAAAAGAAATAAAATTAGTTATCTGCAAAAGATACCCAGCGGTGAATTATTAAAAATATTTGATTCACTCTAATTGTTCAATTATAGGCGGCGCCTCTACAAATTAACCACATCCTATACTCAAACAATAATGGAATACAACATCACACTTATAGGAATGCCCGGAGCAGGGAAAAGTACAACAGGGGTTATACTCGCTAAAATCCTTTCCTATGGTTTTCTTGATACCGATCTTCTCATCCAGCAGAGTCAAAAAAAGCATTTACAGGAGATTATGGATGAGACCGACCATGTTAACCTGAGAAAGATCGAGGAAGAGGAAATATTAAAGATCCATCCTGAAAAATATGTAATAGCCACCGGCGGAAGCGCAGTATACAGCAAAAAGGCCATGGAGCATTTATGCTCCATTTCATTAATGGTTTTTTTGAAGGCTGATCTTAATGTTATTGAAAAGAGAATCGGCAACTTCAACCACAGGGGAATTGCAAAGGCAAAAGACCAGACATTTAAGGATATATTTTTTGAGCGCTGCCCCTTGTATGAAAAGTACGCACAGATTATAATTGACTGTAATTCAATATCACAGGAAGAGGCAGCAGAAGCAATTGTGGAGAAAATAGGCTAGAGAACAGATGACAGAGGTCAGAGAACAGCCGCTTGAAATCCATATTCCATGTTCCATATTCCAGGTATCAGAGGTCAGAGGGCACGTTTGTCATTCCGCGACTTGATCGCGGAATCCAGTATTTCCCCTTACGCCTTACGGTCTTTTTAATCTTGAATCTTGAATATTGAATTTGATGAAGCTGGTAACAACCCGCAACCCGCAACCAGCGCCTGACGAAGGAAGGCTCATATGAAAATACTTCTTATTTCCACAAATACTGAAACAATAAACATGCAGGTGTTTCCCCTCGGACTGGCATCAGTTGCCCAGGCTGTAATGAATTCGGGTCATCAGGTAAAATGGCTGGACCTTATGGGACAGGCCGACATTGATCCGCTTATCACCGGGACAATTAATGATTTTGATCCTGATGTTATTGGAATATCAATAAGAAATGTTGATGACCAGAACATGAAAAAACCAGTCTTCTTTCTTCCTGCTGTTCGTCATATCGTGGACCTCTGTAAAAATATATCCGGTTCACCAATTGTGGCTGGAGGCGCCGGGTACAGTATATTCCCTGACTCCTGCCTGGAATATATAAATGCTGAGATGGGAATAAAAGGAGAAGGAGAGGCTGTTTTTCCCGAGTTGCTCAAAAGGCTTGAGAGCAATCAACCAGCAGATATCAATGGTCTCTATGTCAGGGGAAAGGGCGCGCGGGCGGAAGCAGTTTATATGTATGAACTTGATAAATTTCCGCTGCCGGATCCCGATCAATTCCCGTTAACAGCATATAAGGGTGATTCATTCTTTGTACCTGTACAGACGAGAAGGGGATGCCCTGTCGGGTGCAGCTACTGCTCCACACCCACCATTGAAGGCAGGCATTTGAGAAAACGTTCTCCTGGTAAGATAATCAGCTGGTTAAAGAAATGGATCGAAAAGGGTTTCAGCAGTTTTCAGTTTGTGGACAACACATTCAACCTGCCCAATGAGTACGCGATTGACCTGTGCAAGGCAATCATAGGAGAATCACTGGATATAAGATGGCGAAGTATCATCTATCCGGGTCATATTAGTGATAAACTTGTAAACAATATGGCACAGGCCGGATGTACTGAAATAAGTTTCGGGTTTGAAAGCGGGAGTGATGATATTCTTGTTTCCATGAACAAGGAATACAGGGCTGATACGGTTTTAAAATCCATTGAAAACTTTAAACAGAATAATATAAGCGTTATGGGGTTCCTGCTTCTCGGTGGTCCGGGCGAGACAAGGGACACTGTAATGCGCAGCCTTGAATTTGCTGAAAAATCAGGAGCCGACTCTCTAAAGGTAACAAGTGGAATAAGAATTTATCCCGGTACCCAGCTGGCTGAAATTGCCCTGAAGCAGGGTATGGTTGAAAAAGGCGATGACCTTCTTTATCCGCGGTTCTATCTTGAGAAAAACCTGGAAGGCTGGCTTGATGAGGTAGTGGAAGAATATGCTGAGAGACATCCTGAATGGATAATCTAATAAAGTTTTCAGGTTCCAGATTCCATATTTCAACTTCTTATAAAAACCTTATCTCACGCCCACTCACTCCGTTCATTAGAGACACAGAGAACCCAGAGAAAAACCTAAAAAATAATAAAGATTGAACCGCAAAGGACGCCAAGGACGCGAAGTAATGCCCCCAATTCTTATTCGCTTGGAATAAAGTGTAGGTTTCTTAAATGCCTGCGATCCATCCTTCGCAGTATCTACTGCTACGGAGGACAGGGCAGGTAATCCCGTTAAGGGATTAAACCAGGAATGGCCTCAGATAAAAATGGATACATCCATTTTTACCTAGCGCCACTCCTGAATCATTTAAGAAATATACATGGTGACTCCTTATCAAAAAAAACCCATCTCTTTGCGATCTTTGCGTACTTGAGCGCAGCGGGCGGTTAGATTTTTAAGCTTTTTCGCATTCTCCCTCTGACCTCTGACCCTCTGACCTCCATAGTTTTTCCTTGTACAAAAGGCCGATATCTATTATTCTTTTGTTTCTTTTTTACAGGAGTAAAATGTATGTCCTATGTATTCGGACCGGTTCCGTCCAGAAGACTAGGGTTGTCGTTGGGGATTGACCTGATTCCCCGGAAGACCTGCAGTTTTGACTGTATCTACTGCCAGGTGGGAAAGACATCCGACCGGATAATGGAGGCTTCATCCTTTGTTCCTGTTTCCGAAGTAATTGATGAACTTAGAGAAGTCCTTTCAAAGAGAACACCGGATGTGATTACCCTCGCTGGATCAGGTGAACCGACCCTTAACGCTGATATAGAGAATGTAATCACAGAAATAAAGAAGGTAACTTCCATACCTCTTACTCTTCTGACTAATGGATCACTCCTGTGGAATGACCGGATAAGGGAGAGGATTAGGGGTGTAGATATCCTGATACCTACACTTTCTACCGTATATGAAGATACATTCAAAAGAATACACCGGCCCCATCCTGATCTAAAACTGAACGATATTATCAACGGTTTAAAGGAAACCCGAAAAGAATTTAAAAAGAACATTTTCCTCGAGGTTGTATTGCTGTCAGGGTTAAATGACACTGAAAAAGAAATTTCCGGTCTTTCAAAGGTAATAAGAGAAATAAGCCCCGACAGGGTTCAGCTGAACACGGTTGTAAGGCCCCCGTCAGACCCGGGCGCGATGTCACTCAACAATGAAAAGCTTGAAGAGATAAAAGAGTACCTTGGCGGCAACACTGAAATCATTGCTGGTGTGCCCCTGGAGAAAAGAAAAAACATACCTGATTCAAAACTTGAACAACTCATTGAAATGATGAAGAGACGGCCAGTAACCGTGAATGATATTTCGAAAACCCTGAATATAGAGAAAGATGAAACAGAAAGGCTTGTTAAGGAGCTCAGGATAAAGGGACGCATTAAAGAACAAGATTTCGGGGATGACCTTTATTATACATCAAAATAGGGGTAAGAATTAGGGATTAATCATAGCCTGTTAGACTGAAGGCTGAAGACTATTAGGGAAATCTTATAACATCTTTCAGACAGGATGGACAGGATGTTCAGGATATTTTTTGCCTTTCCGGAAGAAAGGCAAAAAGGAATCATCTTTTGAGTGAAAAATAATCATGGCAAGGCCAATCGTCATCCTCGCGAAAGCGGGGATCCATTTTCGCTCTTGCCGCGCCGTAGCTGGCAAGCGAAGGCGGGTTTCGCCTTACGTCTTAATGTTTTTTAAATCTTGAATCTTGAATTTTGAATCTTGAATCAGCAGTAGTTGGCTACAACCAGCTAATTAAACGGAAGCAGAGATGAATAATTTACCTGATAAAAGTGGTTCAAGAAAATACTACATCGGTATTGACACAGGTTCGGTCAGTGTTAATTCTGTTGTTATTACCGGTGACAGGGAGATAGTCCATGAGTCTCCATACTACCGTCATTTTGGAAAAATTGAAGACGCTGTCCATGATCTGCTTTTAAAAGCCTATGAGCTGTTCGGTGAAGAGAATATAAAGGCGGTAGCCTTCACAGGTAACCACGGCAAGAAATTAAGCCGTAAGCTGAAAGGGTTCTATGAATTTGAAACAATCAGCCATGTAAAAGGCGCCCTTTTTATCGAACCGGGTGTTAAGTCTATTATCAGTATGGGGGGGCAGGACACAGCCCTTTTCCAGATAAACCACAGCAATGGTAACTGGAGCCTTGAACATTTCAATACAAACGGTCCCTGCGCCTCCGGTACAGGATCATTCATTGATCAGCAGGCACAGCGCCTGGCCACTTCCATATATGACAAAAAGATAAATGCTTCCGACCAGGACATAGATAAAATACTCTCGGATTTTATCAGTCTGGGTCTGGAGAGTGATAATCCCTCCCATGTGGCCTGCAGATGCACTGTATTTACCAAGTCCGACATGATCCATCTCCAGAACAAGGGAGAGCGTCTGGAAAACATCATATACGGTCTCCACCTTGGAAATGCCAGGAACTATATAAGCACGATAGTGTCCAACAGGATACTTGAAGACCCTGTCCTGTTCCTGGGCGGACTTTCCATGAATGAGATCCAGGTCAGGGCATTTAGGCAATACTTTCCCGGGTTAATCGTACCCGAATACAACAGTTCAGCCGGGGCTATTGGCGTCGCGCTTCAGGCAATGGAACAGGGTATTGAAAACAGGGTAAGACCTGGTCTCCTCAAAGAACAGGGTAGAGATGCCTATGATGATCTTCCCATTGCCCAGCGTCTGGAAATAAGGAAAACACTTTTTGATGAAGACAATATAGTCCGGGTTGTCCTTTCCGGAAATGAAATACCGGCCTATCTCGGCCTGGACATAGGCTCAACAACAACAAAGTATGCCATAATAGATGAAAAAGGGGAGATTATTCATAAGTCCTATGTACACACCCGGGGAAAACCCATCGAAGTAACACAAAACCTTTTAAAAACAATCAGGGATGAGGCTGACAAAAGAATAGTGCTCAAGGGTATAGCAACAACAGGCTCCGGAAGAAACGTGGTAGGTGACTTTTTAAACGCTGACCTCATTATCGATGAGATAACAGCGCACGCGAGAGGAGCTGTTGAAATTGATTCTGAAATCGACACTATTTTTGAGATAGGAGGTCAGGACTCCAAGTACATTTCTGTTACAAACAGTCACCCCCTTGATTTTGACATGAACAAGGTATGCGCTGCCGGGACAGGGAGTTTTCTGCATGAACTGGCAAACAAATACGGGATAAACATTGCCGGTGAATTCCAGGACATAGCGCTATCCTCGGAAAATCCCATAAAACTGGCCGAAAGATGCACGGTCTTCATGGAGTCGGACCTGGTAAGTTACCAACAGAAAGGTGCTTCAAAGAAAGATCTTATAGGCGGTTTGTGTTATGCCATAGCCAATAATTACCTCAACCGTGTTGTGGGAAAGAGAAAAATCGGCAGCAGGGTTATGTTTCTCGGGGGACCGTCTTTGAACAAGGGAGTTGTAGCCGCCTTTGAGAACATACTTGGCCAGGGGCTGATTGTCCCGAAACACAGGGAAGTGCTGGGCGCCTTTGGAGCGGCCCTGAGATTAAGAGAAATAATGGAACACGGTAAGCATGAGACAAGCCGGTCCAGGGATATTGAAAACTGTATCAGTGACCGGATGGACTATACCGAAAAAATATGTACTGCGGATCCATCCTGCCACAACCAGTGCAAACTGAAAATATATGATTTTGACGGAAGGAGGAGTGTCTGGGGAGGAGAATGCGGCAGATATGATGTTGTAAGAAACACCGGTAAAAAGGAAACAAATTATTTCAAACAGAGAGATGCCATACTGCATAAATATATAGCCGGTCTCTATGATGTAGTATCAGATGAATCAAAGCCTGAAATCGATGGAAAGCCGACGGTTGGTATACAGAGGGCGCTTTACACTTTGCAGACCGCGGTTCTCTGGATTCACTTCTTCGACCGTCTTGGGTTCAGACCTGTTCTGACCGGGCCGACGAACAACCATATAGCTGAAATGGGCATAGAGTCCATGACAGCGGAAACATGTTACCCTGTCAAGGTTTCCCATGGTCATGTAAAGGAACTCACTGGAAAAACCGGGTATCTTTTCCTGCCCGTACTCATTGACATGGAGACAAAGACCGAAAATGAAAGAGGATATTACTGTCCCTTTGTTCAGTCAAATAAATACATGGTCAAGGCTGCCCTTGATATTGATGATGAAAGTGTAATCGGCCCCGTTTTACACCTGAAAAATGATCTTCCTTCCCTGGCAATTGAAATGGCGGAACAGACTTCCGGAATTCTCGGGAAGCCGCCGGCTGAGATAAAAGAAGCTCTTTACCACGGGATGAAGCATTACAGGGCTTTTCTCAGGGAAATTCATGAAACCGGCAATGAAATAATCAGAAATCATAATCAGGATGAACCTCTGGTTGTCGTAACCGGGAGACCCTATAATCTCTACGATGAGAGGCTTAACCTCAGGCTGGGACAAAACTTTGCCAAAATCGGGCTAAAGGCCCTGCCCATGGATTATATTGATGTATCCGAAGTGGACCTGTCGGATTTTCCGAATATGTACTGGGGCTTCGGGGGTCAGATATTAAGGACCGCGAAATATATAAAGGCAAACCCGAATTATTTCGGTCTTCACCTCACAAACTTCAGCTGCGGCGCTGACTCCTTTATTGAACATTTTTATAAACATGTAATGCGGGAAAAGCCGTCATTGATCCTGGAGCTTGATGAACACAGCGCGGTTGCCGGAGTAATGACAAGGCTCGAGGCCTATAAGAATGTCATCGAAAATGTAATGTCGAAAATCTCCGGCTCCGCCGGAATTCCAGATTCCACGTTCCAGATTCCAGATTAGAAAAACAGAGGATGGAATATAAGAGGGTGAGAAGTTGAGTCTTTTAATTTGACAGGATGGACAGGATGTTCAGGCCTGCCCTGGCGTGACATGGTATCTTTCTACAATTTGGATTATGCCATTGACTTACATAGGATTTAACATATTGCAGCAATGCCAGGTCTAGGCCAGGGATATTTTTTGAGTATAAAAAAATCATGGCAAGGCCAATCGTCATCCTCGCGAATGCGGGGATCCATTTTTTTGCTTCTTGCCGCGCTTTAGCTGGCAAGCGAAGGCGGGTTTCCCCTCACGCTCTGACGCCTAACGCCTCACGGTTTTTGAACTTGGAATTTGAAATATGGAACATGGAATTATGTTGATATAAATAATGGTGAAAAGAATGCCTACAACTGAACGTTCATTTCAATCTCTTTCAGATAATCTCGGCCGGTTTAATTTCAAGGGCAAGAAAGTTCTAATTCCCGAGATGAACAGGACCGGTATGTGTCTGCTGGCATCCTCATTCCACAGTTTTGGTATTGATGCCGCTATAATGGAGACCTACAAGGGCCTTGATCTGGGCCTGGAGTACAGCTCCGGGAAGGAATGTTACCCTTGCCAGGTAACACTCGGCGACATACTTCATCACATGAAAACGGAACGGGAGGAAAAGGGAAGCGATTTTAATGTAAATGACTATATCTACTTTATTGCCGAAGCAAACGGTCCATGCCGCTTCGGCATGTATAACAAGTACCAGCGGATTGTCCTTGATTCATTTCCTGAATACAAGGATCTGAAAATAGGTTCTTTTACCACCGAAGAGGGATATTCACTAACCGGGCTGATCGATAAAGATAAGGCAGGCGCATTTAGGAAATCAGGTTTTTTCGCCATGCTCATCGGCGACATCATGGACAGGATGCTGTGGCGGATTAGGCCCTATGAGAGACAAGAGGGCATGGCTGACAATTTTATGGAAGAATCCATAAAAAAAATGGAATCAGCCTTTGAAAAATATGGCGCGAAAAAGGATTTTAACAAAATACTGGATGAACTGGAGAAAATAGTAGAGGACTCCAAATCAATAATTGACAAAGATATTCCCAGAAAACCCTTAATAGGCATAGTCGGGGAGATTTACCTGAGGACCCATGTCCGTTCCAACCAGAACCTGATAAGGACTATTGAAAAGCACGGCGGAGAAGTCGTAAACGCCTCAATCACAGAATGGGTCAATTATATCAGTTACCATAATTTCAAGAGAATAAGTGAACAGCTGAGACTTAACCTGAAGCAGTTTAATTTTAAGAACGCGTTCAGCCTCTTAAAAAAAATCTTAAAGTTCAGAGCGGAACTGTTTTACCAGGAGATGAGGCAAAAACAGGCCTATGACCGGATCAACCCGCTGCTTGATATAGAAAACGATCACAAAGTAGCTCATCTGGATGAAGTTCTTGAGAAGGGGGGCCTTTTCAGTTTTAAAATAGGTACAGAGGCCTGTCTCAGCATTGCCGGCATACTGGAATATGCGAAAGAGGGCTTTAACGGGGTAGTGAACGTCTATCCTTTTACCTGTATGCCGAGCACAACCACATCAGCTATAATTAACCCGGTAATGAACGAGATGGGTGTCCCCTATCTTGATACGCCCTATGACTCCAGCTTTCAGCCTGGGAGGGAGGCCGCCATAAGGACATTCATGTACCAGGCTGAAGAGCATATGAAGCTAAATGGAAGGAAAAAACTCTGAGGACAGAGGACATCTTGAATTCCATGTTCCAGGTTCCATGTTAGAAGACCTCATTGCAAGATAATATCTTCTTCTGTCATTCCCGCGGAGGCGGGAATCCATTTTTTGCTTCTTGCCGCGCCATAGCTGAAAGCGACGGCGGAAGCTCACTTGAGCGAAGGCGGGTTTCCCCTTACGACTTACGCCTTACGATCTTTTGAACTTGAAACCTGGAACCTGGAATCCGCTACAATGCTGACGGACAAGCCTGAAATCTGGAATCTGAAACCTGGAATTTGGAATTTAACCCAAAACCCATAACCCATAACCTATAACCAAGGACAACCTATGCCCGATAACAAAGATGACTTCTCCATACTATCCCGGTTCAATCTCCCATACCCTCCCGTCGGTGTGAAATTTTCACCTGTTCCCCCTGACAATCTGGCAAGGCTGGACAAAAAACTCGCTCTCTGTGAAATGCTGAGAGAGGCCCAGGAGGGGAACAGCTTTTATGCTGACACTGAAAATCATGTCTGTGAAGCAGGATCCTATGTGCTGGGGCAGGGTAAAATAAAGGAATCCTTTTTGAACGGTAGATACGGGGCCGGCCTGAAAATCTTCTCCGGCACCAGGGCAGCGAGCAGGCTTTATCAGCATATTCCAATATTGAATCCCGGACTGGTAAATTATCTATGCTTTTCACCCATTGAACAGGTTGATTTCAAGCCTGACCTGATTATAATGATCACTGATATTGAACAGACTGAAATAATCCTGAGGGCCTCGAGTTACGATACCGGTCAGATCTGGACGAGTAAATATACACCGGCTATCGGATGCGCCTGGACCTATATATATCCATACAAGACAGGAAAATTGAATTACAGTATAACAGGGCTGGGACATGGGATGAAAAGGCGGAAGCTGTATCCGGAAGGGAAACAGATAATAAGCATACCCTCTGATTTGTTTCCATTGATTTTCAGCGCCTTGCGGGAAATGGAGTGGGAACTGCCCGCCTATAAACCGGACGGGAATAAATTCGTCAAGAAGTTGATCGAAAGTATGTAAACCTTGAGGACAGAAGACAGAGGACAGAGGTCAGCCTCTTGAATTCCAGATTCCCCCGGTTAAACTGGCTTCACGTTTAACGGGGCAGGCAAGTTCCAAATTCCATGTTAGAAGACCTCATTACAAGATAATATCTTCTTTTGCCTGCCGCGCCGACTTGTCGCGCCGTAGCTTTTAGCGAAGGCGGAAGCTGATAAGCGAAGGAGGGTCATTCTGGTCCCGCATCAAGTGCGGGATAAACTCCGGCGGGCCATGGAAGTCAGAAATCAGGAAAGAGAAAATAGAAAAGAGTGTAAATACCAATACTCTTTATTGTATTCTCTATTATTTATACCCTTTTCTTTATACATCCTAAGCATAACGATTTTTTGAATCTGGAATTTGAAACTTGGAATTTGAAATCCAGCGCAACTGGGAACCTGGAACCTGAAACCTGAAACCTGGAACCTGGAACTTGAAACCTGGAACCTGAAACCTGGAACCTGAAACCTGAAACCTGGAATCCGCCATATTGCCGGCGGACAAGTCTGGAACTTGAAACCTGAAACATGGAACCTGAAACATGAAGACAAGAAAAATATATATACAAGTATTAATTACATTATTCCTCCTCCTGGTGTTGTGTCCTAATGGCCTCCCCGCCCAGGGCCGAAACATCCCTGTCTCCGCGAAAAACGGCATGGTTGTTTCAGCCTCGGAGATCTCCTCGAATATCGGCAGGGATATCCTGCAAAAGGGAGGAAACTCCATTGACGCGGCAGTGGCCACGGCATTCAGCCTTGCGGTTACATGCCCATGGGCCGGTAATATCGGCGGCGGCGGATTTTTAGTCTATCACAGGGTTGACGGCATGGTGACAACAATAGATTTCAGGGAAAAGGCCCCTCTTGCAGCCGGTAAGAGAATGTATCTTGATGACAGCGGTTCAATAAAAGAGAACAGCAACCATGAAGGCTTTCTCTCAATCGGTGTTCCCGGTACAGTAGCCGGTCTTTACAGGGCCCACAGCCTTTATGGAAACCTTCCATGGCCCGACCTTCTTGACCCTGCTATAGAGCTTGCTGAAAAGGGTTTTCCAGTTACATGGGGCATTCATTTCCGCCTGGAAGATCCCTATAGTAAAAAACGGCTTCTTGCCTATGAATCATCAGTGAAGACCTATTTTGATGCTGACCTGAATCCTCTTGAGCCAGGTTACCTCTGGAAACAGCCTGAACTCGCGGAAACACTGAAACGTATCAGGGAAAAAGGGCATGATGGATTTTACAGGGGTGAAACAGCGAAGAAGCTGTCAGAATTTATGTTAAAAAAGGGTGGAATTATTACTGCTGAAGACCTTGGGAAATATGAGGCTATTGAACGGAAACCCGTCCATGGTACATACAGGGGATATGATATATATTCAATGCCTCCTCCAAGCTCAGGCGGTGTCGCGATAATTGAGATACTCAATATACTCGAAGGATATGATTTAAAGGCAGCAGGTCATAACAGCGCCTTGTATATACACCTCCTGACCGAGGCAATGAAAAGGGCATTTGCTGACAGGGCAAAATACCTGGGAGACCCTGATTTTAATCCTAACATGCCCCTGGAGAAGCTGATTTCAAAGGAACATGCTGCAGAATTGAGAAAGTCAATCAATCCAAAGACAGCGTCAAAGAGTGATCCCGCCAGGTTCAACTCTGTTTATGAGAGCGAAGAGACAACACATTTCAGTGTGATAGACAAAAAGGGAAACGCGGTTTCCTTAACATATACACTTGAACAGTCATTCGGTTCAGGGATTATAGCGGAAGGGCTCGGGTTTCTACTCAACAACGAGATGGGTGATTTTAACGCGATTCCGGGTTTGACTGACACCAATGGAAGAATAGGTACAGAACCTAATTGGATCACGCCTGAAAAAAGAATGCTATCAAGCATGTCTCCGACCATTGTTTCCCGGGATGGAAAAGTTATGCTTGTCATAGGTTCACCCGGCGGAAGAACTATAATTAACACAGTTTTGCAGATAATCCTGAACCACGTTGACCACAACATGAACATTGCCGATGCTATTGGGGCAGGGCGCTTTCATCATCAATGGCTGCCGGATGTAACGGATATTGAAAAGGGTGCAATATCAAGGGATATTGAAAAAATATATACAGGAATGGGGCACAGGATCCGCTACAGGGAATCCCAGGGCAGGGCAATGGGTATACATTATGATCATAAGAAGAACCTCATAAGCGGAGCTGCAGATCCCAGGAGTTATGATGGGGCCGCCATTGGCTACTAAGGTAGCCAATGGCGGATTCCAAGTTTCAAGTTCCAAATTCCATGTTAGAAAACCTCATTAAAAGATAATATCTTCTTTTGCCTGCCGCGCCGTAGCTGATAAGCGAAGGCGGGTCATTCTGGTCCCGCATCAAATGCCTTTCGATTAACTCAAGGCCGTGAGCTTGTCGAACCGGCGGGATAAACTCCGGCGGGAATTCATTTTCGCCTTACGCTTTACGAATAGGAATTAGAAATCAGGAAAGAGAAAATAGAAAAGAGTGTAAATACCAATACTCTTTATTGTATTCTCTATTATTTATACTCTTTTCTTTATACATCCTAAGCATAACGATTTTTTGAATCTGGAATTTGAAATTTGAAATTTGGAATCCAGCGAAGCTGGGAACCTGGAACCTGTAATCCGCCATATTGCCGGCGGACAAGTCTGAAACCTGAAACTTGGAACTTGGAACCTGAAACCTGAAACCTGGAATTTGAAACTTGGAATTTGAAATCCAGCGAAGCTGGGAACCTGAAACCTGGAATTTGAAACTTGGAATTTGAAATCCAGCGCAACTGGGAACTTGGAACCTGAAACTTGGAATTCCGACGAAGTCGGCGACTACGAAATTAATTTCCCCCGATACTGACTCGCGTTTCTTACAAATATAAAACTGCTGTTTCCCTTTGCCACCTTAAACAAAGTCTCCGCGTACTCCTTTAGCCTGTCTTCCTCCGGCAGTCTCATACCTAAAAAGGTAACATCAGAATTGACACTCTCTTTGTGTACTATTTCAGCAAATTCAAGCTTTTCACTGTTAATAATAATGTCAGGCTCCGCCTCGATCCTGAGGTCGGATATAAGGGATTCGAGTTTTTCTCTCATGGTATCCCTGTTCTTTTCACTGTTTATAATTGTCCTTATATATATTCGTGAACTCCTCCATTCGGAATTGAGGCTTAAAAGGTGAGAAAGCAGAAGCATCATATCACCGTTCCGCTGTTTTCCCCTCCACCAGATATCGATACGCCTCCGGAGGAACGGCCCTTCAAGATTCGGCAGGCGCGCTATTAATGTGCTCATATCCAGCCGTTCAAGTATTGTAGTTATTTTTAACAGTTTTTCAAGGCCCGCCACATTGTCAGGCCATCCGAACATGGCGGTATTTCCCTGGAGCCCAGCGAATCCGTTGGCCTGGGCAATATTTATGATCCCTGATTCTATATCACTTACAACGCTTGCCTTGCAGAAGCCTACAAGCCCATGGTCGAGGAGGGTCTCTTCAAGGTCCATGTGATCATTGGGGATAGGCACATTATTTTTTCTCAGGTCACCCTTTATAAGCCGGTAGATGGTAACAACTCCCCGGTTCTGGTTGAACCATGTTGCAAGCCTTACAAGCCCCAGCCGGTTTGTGGGGTTTGAAGCGAAAAGCAGTATCTGGGGCCGCCAGCTTCTCGGATGCCATGTTTGCTGGCGGAGTTTCAGGAGTGAAAACCTTGCTATAGCCGTCCACAGCCCTATACGGACATCTCCCATGCTGCTTTTCAGCGTCCAGCGGCGCATGAATAGAAACAGGACCGTTACAATCCCTATTGATGACATGCATACGGAAGGACTTATAAGAAACATGACAGCGACCGCGCCCGCGCTGCCCAAAAGGGAGACAGTCCAGTGCAGGCGGATTGTGGGCCTGTAATAGGGGTCACCAGCGAGTTTTTCAAGGGCGGCCGCCAGGTTTATCATAACATACAGGGTCAGGAAAAAGATCGTTACCCATCTGCCGACCGCGTTCAGGTCTCCGAGGGCGACTGCAATGATGGCAATAATACCTGTTACCCATGTGGCGATCATGGGCTGGCCTGACCTGCTGGCCTTTGCCAGTATTTTAGGAAACAGGCCGTCCCTGGCAAGGGCCTGCAGTACCCTGGGCCCGCTCAGTGCGCTTCCAAAGGCTGATGATAATATGGCACCCCACATACCCGGAAAAATAAGCCAGGGTCCTGCAAGTGCAATCCTCGCCCAGATTGGAGGAGCGTTAGGGTCCAGGACCGCGAGTTCATCTCCGCTTATCTTTGCTGATGTGCCGAGCAGGAAGGTTACCAACAGGTAAACCAGTGTCCCGGTGATTACCGCGAACATGGTACCCTTTGGAATGGATTTTTTCGGGTCTTTCAGGTCTCCGCTCATGCCTATGCCGGCAGTAAATCCGGTAACAGCCGGAAAAAATACCGCGAAGACATACCAGAAACCACCTGGCGCGGACCGTTCAAAATGGGGCACCCATTCAGGCTCATGAAATCCGCCTGTGAGAACACCGGTTGCAAGGGCAATAAGGCTCAGGCCCACGGCCCCCATTATGGGCAGCTGCAGTTTAAGGCTTATATCAGCGCTTTTGCCCGCGACCGATATGATCAGGACTATTATTATGATGGTCATGAGAGTAATGGGAGGAACTCCCCACTGCTGGGGATATAAAAACGCTATTGATTCGGACAGTCCAAATGCATAGAGGGTGAGGCTGAGGGTCCTGCATAAAAAAAGGGGAATGCCTATTGCTCCGCCGATGTCCATGCCCAGGCTCCGGGAGATCATGAAATACTCTCCCCCGACACCCACTCTCATATTGGTGGAAATGGCTGACGCGCTTAAGCCGGTTATGAATGTAATACTGCTTGCCAGCAGTACAGTAAAAAGGGAAAGGGGAAGACCGATATTTCCAACAACCCACCCGAACCGGAGGTACATCATGACGCCAAGTATTGTCAGGACACTGGGTGTATAGACTCCCAGGAATGTGCCGAAACGGCGGACGCTTTGATCGGTCATATTTCCCTTTTTTAAAAGGTTGTTTCTATGAAGCGAAACTGCGGGATTATAGAAAATATAGATGTCGGATGTCAAATCGGTGCGCCGCATGCGGCGAATTCCATGTTCCATATTCCAGGTTCCATGTTCCAGGTTCCCCCAGTGAAACCCGCTGCGCTGAGGCGAAAGCCTGTTTCACGGGGCAGGCAGGTTCCAGATTTGAAAAGCCGTGAGGCGTGAGAGCGTCAGAGCGTAAGGAGTGATGAGTCTGAAGCTGTTTAGACTTTAGACTGTTAGGAAAGGCTTAAAAACTTTATGCCTCACACCCGCTCGTTTCACTCGCTAGAGTCGCAGAGCAGGCAGAGAAAAGCATTTTTAACGAATCGGTGAGTTCCGCCACACTGCCTGGCGGATAAAGGTCGATTCGTTAAAAGTATCTAATTCTTTCGGCAGGCTCAGGGCTGCGTCGCGCCAGGGAAGGCTGTTAGGAAAACCTTTAGATAGATTTTGCTAACAGTCTTCAGCCTTCCCTGGCCGCCATAGCTTTAAGCGACGGCGGACCGCAGGCATTTAAGAAATATGCAATTCACTTATAATAAATAAGAATCGCTGGTTTTCCTTGGCGTCCTTTGCGCTCTTAGCGGTTCAATCATTTGATTTTTAGGTTTTTCTCTGCGGCCTCGAGTGAACGCCTGTCCTCCGTAGCAGTTTACTGTGAAGGATGGAGAGTGAACGGGCGTGAGATAATGTTTTTAATAAATCTGGAATCTGAAACATGAAATCTGGAACCCAGCGAAGCTGGCTGACCTCTGGAACCTGCCTGCCCCTTTAAACGTGAAGCCAGTTTATCCGGGGGAACATGGAATCTCATACTTCAAAAAGTTCCCGAATACTATTAACAATCCTGTCAGGTACTATCCCGGAACCTTCGGGAAGTCCTTTTTTTCTGTAATCATTCCATATGCTGAAGATTCCAAGTTTCTGAGGCCCTTCAATATCAAACTCGAGACTGTCTCCGACCGCCCAGACATCTTCCGGCTTCAGCCCGAGGCCTTCAAGGGCCTTCTTATAGACCCTTTCATCAGGCTTTCCAAAACCCTGCTCTCCTTCAATAAGGATAATCCTGAAGAATTTTTCGAGATCGAACCTTTCTATTTTTTCCCTCTGCTTTTCCTTTTCTCCGTTGGTCATCATCGCGAGGGCAACACCATTTTTATAAAAATACTCGACAGTCTCTCTTGCACCATCAAACAGGTAAAGCTCTTCCTCTCTTCTTTTCTGAAATGTTTCACCTATCTCATGGGCAAGGGGAATGTCATCCACTCCGAGCTTTTCAAAGACAAGCTCAAGAACATACCTCCTGGCACTGTTCAAATCACTTCGGCCTATCTTGTGCCGTTCGGGATCAGACCAGTACCAGTGGCTGATCTCTTTTATTTCCCTGTAGAGAGTTTCCGGATCAAGTTTATGGTTTTCAGGTGAAAATTGTTCACAGACTTCTCTCCATATGGGTTCGGAAATACCCCCGTAGGCTAAAATAGTATCATCAAGATCAAATAAAATTCCTTTTGGAAGCATTTTATCACCGGTTAATCCTTTCTCAGGTTATTTTAGTTAGTAGATTCTATAGATATTTAGAATATATTAGAAAAGGTTTCAAGGATTAAGGAGAGCTATCAATGATCAATAAACAATAAACAATGAACAGTCAGCCGTTAACAATTAAAATCAAGTTTCTGGTTCCTTGTCTCTGGTTTATAGTTTTAAAACCAAAAACCATAAACTATGAACAAGGGACAATAAACAGCTGACTACTGACTGCTTTCTACTCCCCGCTCCTTGCTCCATGCTCTTTGCTGTTTTAATCTTTGACTTTTTCTTTGAAAATGCTAATATTCCTTTTGTTTCAAGCCTTACCTGTTTCAAGAAATAAACTACAGAAGATAAGCCTTTTAATCCGACAGGATGGACAGGATGAACAAGATATTTTTTGCCTTTCCGGAAGAAAGGCAAAAAGGAATCATTTTTTGGGGGGGGAGATTTAACCAACTGAGAATGAACACAAATATATTGTACTATCTCTAACCCTACTTGGCATATATCCCGTGTAGCGGGATGGATCTTTCACTCTTTCATCTGGAAAGAGTGGAAATAGAAATCCAAATAATCCCTGGCCTAGACCTGGTATTATTACATTATGTTTAATATTATGCATCTCAATCGAATTATAAAAATTGTAGTTAGATATTTTGTCACGCCAGGGCAGGCCTGTAAATCCTGTCTAATAATTTTTTAAGTTTTTTGCATCTGAAACCTGGAACCCGCCTGCCCCGTGAAACAGGCTTTCCCCTCAGCGCAGCGGGTTTCACTGGGGGAACCTGAAACATGGAACCTATAATTTTGAATTTTGAATCTTGAATTTTGAATATCCGCTAACCCCAAACCAGGAAAAACACATGACCGCACTCGAAGTAAAAAACATAACAAAGGTATTTGGTGAAATAAGGGCAGTGGACAATGCCTCATTTGAAATTCCGGAAGATACCATATTCGGCCTTATCGGCCGTAACGGCGCCGGAAAGACAACCACCATACGGATACTCATGAACATCTACCTGCCCAATTCAGGAGAAGTTATATTCAGGGGTGCGCCTGTCGGGCACGAATTCAGGGCAAGGGTAGGGTACCTGCCTGAAGAGCGGGGCCTTTACAAAAAAATGAAGGTCCTTGAAACAATACTCTTTTTTGCCGAATTAAAGGGCAAAAAGGGAAAGGACGTAACCGAAAAGGCCAAGGAGTACCTTGAACGGTTTGAACTGACAAACCGGATCAACTCAAAGCTTGAAACACTGTCCAAGGGGAACCAGCAGAAGGTGCAGTTTATTTCCACGCTTATCCACGATCCTGACTTCATTGTCCTTGATGAACCCTTCTCGGGAATGGACCCCATCAATATCAACCTGCTCAAGGACATAATGCTGGAGAAAAGGAGAGAAGGAAAAATAATAATATTTTCCACCCACCTCATGGATTTTGCTGAAAAACTCTGTGAT
>JBHPCX010000150.1:0-6130 GCA_042573485.1 Thermodesulfobacteriota bacterium
GCCGTTTCATCCTCTAGAAATCCATAAGGTGTCAATTCCCACACTATCTCACCGTCTTCATTTCGAATGACCAGATCTTCCATTCTGGCAATAAAGCCGCGTTGAGCGTTTTCAAAGTCGATTTTGTCTTCCCAGTCGAGAACTGGGTCCTCGTACAGGGCTTTATTTTTCTCAATCGTGAATGTTGATGCTTTTTTCGGTTCGGACATCTTCTCTCCTTTTTTGGTTCGTTGTTTTTAGTGTCCTTCTCGGGGATGATTGAAACCCCTCGCCTTTAGGCGAAGAAAATTTTATTGTTGCATTGCGACCTGTCAATTCCTCATTTCAACCCCGGTTAGTTAAAGATAATAGGTTGTGGATTCCGTGGTCCCGCTTTCGCGTAAAGCTACGACGCGGCAGGCGAGCCATGGAATGACATAATCTGGCACCGTAGAATCCACAATACCGTCATTCCCCGGCTTGACCGGGGAATCCAGGTTTTCGTCTTTTATAAGCTGGACCAAAATAGACGCTATTCCCGATGATGCATGGTTACAAATGGTCATGAAGAAATTTAAAATGGATTCCCGCCTACGCGGGAATGACGTCTAATGATATAGCTTTAAAGTCCTTTAGAATAATTCAGGGTTAGAAATATATTCATGTTGACGAACAATTAAACCGTCAATTACCTCTGTAAATACAGCCATGTAAGCCTGTATTCGGCTACCAGCTTTTATTGGAAGACCATCTGGTTTGTCTACCGCGACGGTGGCTGACCAGGTTACTCTCCAGGCTACGACATTACCTTTCTCAATAACCTCATTGAGTTCCAAGTGCCTATTGCGAAGCATTTTGTTACAATACTTAAATGATTCGCGGATGGTTTCACCATCTATTGCGCGCCCAGAAGGGAACATAAATGAAGGCATTTCTACCCAATCTGCGTCGGGCGCGAACAATTCCAGGAAATGATCCGAGCCATATTCCTCCGGCGTACCATCATTGTATAACTCAACCAACCGTTTCACAATTTCAACAGCTTTTCCCATAGTAAATCTCTACCATACTTTATTTTTCTTCAACTGTTTTATAGATCTTATAGAACTCCGGGCATTCTGTTAGGGGCACCTTTCTACTCAAATCCTTATTCTTAAGACCAGGATAGTCAGCCCCATAGCGATAGGATCTATGAATCATGTTCTCCATCGCATTCGGAGAATAACCATCTTCAGCTTTGCATTTCATCTTACAATCAAAAACAGGACTCACATAATCCCATACAACTTCTTTATCTTTTGTCACTTCAAAGAGATGCCCGCTATGAGTGGAAGTTACATGAATATTACCATTGGGAAGCATCTGGACCGCACCCTGGCGAAAAGAATAGAAGCTCTGCGACGTATTTGTATGATATTCCCATTCTATCTCGTTTGTTTGCCTGTCCACTATTACTACACTGGATCGGTTTCCTTCAGCTCGTTCCGATCCATTGTCAAAGACCATAAAACGGTCTTTTCCAATGTATGTGGCATTGTGAGATCCGAAAACCTTCTGATCGCCGTTATTATACCATGAAGGCCTCTCACCCTGCCCGTAAGCGCTGGGATTTCCCCAGCGATAGACCATCTTTTTTGTTTTATAATCTATCAGGTAGAACTCGCTAAAGTTCCTGGAGTTCAATAGAACAAGGTCTTTTTCCGGAATATATTCAACCATGTTAAAGTGGCTCCAGTCAAAACTGGTGTAGTTACCACCGAGTTTTTCCGGCAGTATGTAATTGATGTCATACTGATGAGGACCTGTACCAACATGGTCCCAGACATGATATTCCCAGACAGTCTTCCCTTTTTTATCCACTTCACGAACAAAGTCCACCCAGAATTCATTATGATATTCTCCGTTCTCAAAAACCGAGATTGGGATTGTTTTTGGATCACGGCCTTTCGAGATAGCTTCGGCTATGCTTATAGCCTCCCAGCCCAGGATAAGTGTGTTCCCGCTGGGCATACGGGCAAAACAATGGTGATGAAGTTCTGTTGGAGTATTCATTTTGTATTCCCAGACAACTTTTCCGCTCCAGTCAATCTCCTGAACGATTCCCGCGGCTCCTCCGATCGTGACAGACTTTTTTTCCATCACACCACCACGCAAAAGGTTACCGTTTGGAAGAAGCATCGCATAGGCACCTGGTGGGTATTCTGATTCCCATTTATGGACGACATTCCCTTCCATATCTACCAGGTATGTTGTTTTGCAGTTTACCATTGGGGCAAAAAGGGTATACCCCCCATAGGATTTTTCCCTATCATATTTGAGCACACCTGTCGGTCCAACAATAGCTTCATATGCTGAAACAGAGCTTAAAAACAGCGCAGCAAAAAGTATACTAAATAATATGACAATACTTTTCCTCATGTTTATCTCCTTTTATTTTAAATAAATAATAACTTATTCCTTAAAGCAACGAACCCGTTTGAGTAATCAAACGGGTTCGTAATCTATACTTCCATTTACATTAAGAGGAAGTAAAGGGGGGGGGGTAAGTTATTAAAACTCGAAGTTCAAGCCGACAACAAAGCGACGGCCGCGAAGATCACCATAATGTCCAAGCCCTGTGTCATTGGCAAAAAAACTGTTGAATCCTCCTGTGTAATACTCCTCAGGATCTTTATCAAACAGGTTGTTAACGTTTAAATACACCATCATATTTGTATCGTTCATATCAAATCGGTAATTAACACGCATATCGAAAAGCATTGTGGAATCCACGGTATTGTCCAGGACATCCCATCGGGTGCTTGTTCCATTATTGTTCCAGTTTCTGTTTATCATTATATCATCTGTATACCTGAGCTGCAGGGAAACGCCTAATGGACCACGGTTATAGTTACCTGAAAGAAGAGCTGACAACTCCGGATAAGGGATACCTGACTGGAAAGCTCCCTGGACTTCCGTTTTATTACCTGCACTGTCAGTGTTTGAACGTTCCTCAAGGTGGCTGGCAAGCAAACGCAAACCGGCAGTTTCGCCGCCGCCAAACCAGTTGACAGGCCTCTGGTAACCTATCTCAAAATCAATACCCGTTCCCTTTACAGATGCCTGGTTATAATAGGGTACACCTACCAAAGAGATATCAAGCAGACCCGCAGGGGCTCCAGCGAATGTAGAAGGATTACCGGTTCGGGTAATCATGTTACAGAGGTCAACATCGCCATCCTGGATGCAACCGCTTACAACATCATTTGCACCTATCTGATTGATGTTATTGGTAACCTCTACATCATACCAGTCAACGGCAATGCTCAAACCTTCTATAAAGCTGGGCCTGTATACCACTCCGATTGTACTGGTCTCTGCTTCCTCAGGCTTTATATCAGGACTGCCGTTTGAAAAAACGGTAATCCAGTATTGATGGCTACCGCCCGGATCTGCCGTATAGTCGGTTATAAACCCAAGGCCGCCGGTTCTATCATATTTTTCACCTATGGTAGCCGCTCGAACATCCTGGGATAAGGTATAGCGTACGCGAAGATCATCATAGGGTGCCCAGTCAAAGCCGGTTTTCCATGAATAGGTACCACCGGATCCGGAATAATCTGCCCGGCGTACAGCACCTGTCAGGTTCAGTTGTTTGACGGCTGTAAAATCTGCAGCCAAAGGAACCAGCAATTCAGCGAAATATTCATGGACACTCTGCTCTCCACGTGCATGGGGCGTGTTTGTGAACTGTGCACTCACGTGGTTACCTGAAGCCGCATTACCGCCGGGAACACCGCGAATTCCAAGAAGTGCATTATTGGCCATTACCGGTCGATAGGTAGGGTCAGTATTGATGTTTCCACCCGGCCCCATTTGTACTACCTGCGTAAATGATTCTTTACGATAACCATAACCAATTGCTCCTTTAACCGGACCTGCTCCCCAGCCTTCAAAAAGATCGCCGTCCGCGGTAATTTCAAAGACACGCTGAAAAATATCTACAATTCTCTGTTTATTTTCAACTGATGTATAAGTGTGTGATATGGCCTCGTCCGCGCTAAGAAATCCATTGGCGGTCATGGTCTCCCCCGCCTCATAACCGGTGACCCAGTTAATAGCGTCCCCAGAGGCATTACCCCTGCCGAAAAAATTTATAGGGACACAGTCCGGGTATAAACCAGAAGTTAATGTCACGTTACAGACAATCGCACCTGTATCGGGATCAACCACAGCATCAGCGGCCAGATAGACACGGTCAAGACGGATGCCGCCATATATAGGGGCTTTCATTTCTGTTTCCCCGACCTGGTAGTAACCTTTAACCTGCCATCCATTCAGGAAACCGGATGAAGCAACATGATATTCAAAACCGCCTGTAAGAGATAAGGTCTCTGTCTCAATGCCTAAGGCACCATTACGACCCACGTCATCATAGCCTCCAATTCTACCAAGCTTTACAGAGTCAAGTGAATTGTCAGTCATTATCTGCTGCATATCGGCCGGCAGGAAAGGATTGCCGCTGTAGATGGTGAATGCGCGGCCGCCTGCGAAAATGCCGCCAAAGTTCTTACTCTTGAACTGGGACTTGCCAAGCATGGCCTGACCGTAGACTTTTAATTTGTGGCTAACATCATAGTCAATATACCCAAAGAAGTTTTCCCTGCTTGAATCCGGTGATATCACGGAACCTGCATTAGGGAATAAGTTATCAGTACCGGAGCCGCCGTTTACTGTCGAACACCCGTGGGTATTACACCAATCACCCATAACAAAAGGAGTGGCAACACCGTTTTCATCAAAAATGTATCGGCCGCCAGCAGCGTCCGGAAAGAGAAGGATTCCATCCAATGAAGCATTCATTGAACGCACGCGCTGCGCCGGCAGGTAAAAGGGATTGTCAGGGCTGTCTCCGGCGCCGGCAGCAGTATTTTCCAGCAAAGAAGTTCCATTATACCATTCATACTCTGAGACGGCATAGCCCTCTATCCCGTCCTGTTCGCTTTTTTCTACTGAGATCAGCACATGGGTTCTGTCTGTCACAGCAAAGCCGCCTGCCAGTGCAAACTTATTGTTTTTGTTATGCCCCCGCTCGGTCATGCCGTACTGGACCTTTCCTTTTATCCCCTCATATTCCTTGTTAAGGATGAAGTTGACAACACCCGCCACGGCATCTGTACCATAGGTCGCGGAAGCTCCACCGGTCACTGTCTCTACTGATCTCATCAGAAATTCGGGAAACAGGTTGATATCAGGAGAAGTCGAGAATATAGTTGACGGCACTATTCTACGGCCATCCAGGAGCTGCAATGTACGTTTGCTGTTAAGTCCCCGCAGATTCAAAGAGCCGGCCCCTGTCGATGTCCAGTAACCGCCCACGTTCTGAGTAGTATTTGACCCGTAAAACTGAGGCAATTCTGCAAGGCCTTCAATCATTGTGATTGGGGATATCAATTCGATTTCAGGCGCACTTACCACTGTAACAGGTGTCGGGGTATCCATACCAGTGCTTCTAATGATCGAACCTGTTACAGTTACTTCTTCTAAAGTAACTTCTTCTGAGGTGTTTTCATCTTGCGCCCAAACAGGATTGCCCATAAGCAGCAGGCAAAAAAATGAAAGCACGAAAAATGTAGTTGTTTTTCCTATCTCCTTAGTAATTTGATAGCAGTTTTTCATTTCACCATTCCCTCCTATATAGAAAAAATTAATAAACTAAAAAAACGTCCAAAAGGACACACACACTTTTTTTTATAGAATATAGATTCTTAATTCGGCTAGAATAAAAGAAGAATACAGATTCTTTATTTTATGTCAAGTAAAAAGTCTAATTTCGGGCAGATCCATTGTTTTGCTTGACATAAAAGGCCGGGACACCTATATTCTATGACAATTTTTTAGTATTTTTATAACAGGCAGACTAAATAATAACATAGCAGATTCACCAGGGCTGAATATCATGCAAAAGAGAAGTAAAAAAACTTATGATGCTATGATTAAAACAGGCTTTAAATTATTAAGAAAGCGTCCGTGGGATTCAATTACAATTGCCGAGCTTTCCAGGACAGCCGGTTATTCAGTTGGTGCTTTTTATGCACGATTTAAAAGCAAAGATGAATTTTTCGATGCTCTGGCCGCTCATCACAGAAAAGCTCGCAAGGCAGCTCTAGCG
>JBHPCX010000151.1:0-6020 GCA_042573485.1 Thermodesulfobacteriota bacterium
TTTGATATCACTACATATTTCCCTTGTTTTTATCAACTAATCTGGAGATGATCCAAATGTTTTAACTAACTTTCATATTATTCCTTAATAACTGTTTTCTACATAAATAACCAGTTTATTGGTTTAAAATATTTTAATTAAAGAATTACGAATAGCTTAATAGAATTACTTTATATTTATAATTATTTTTTCACATTTTTCGTATAAAAAGGAGGGCTTTGGCGATGAAATCACTAGTTAAAAACCCGCTACTAATAGTTTTATTAATTATTGCATTTTCCTTTTTTTCGGGCTGTGCCTGTAATCAGAGCAAAAAAGAGGGCCTGCTTAAGGGTATTTTATTTGGTACCGTAATAGGCGCGGGGGGCGCAGTACTGGAAGAAGAATTTTCTGATGATTTAGATCCCGATGATGATCTGGAGATCGCCATGGCAATAGGAGCTCTGGCCGGGGGAATTATCGGTTATTTTATGGATACCTGTGAACCGGAGCCGGTTGCAGTTGCCCAGGCACCGGTTGATACTGATTCTGATGGTGATGGTGTTGTCGACAGGCTTGACCAGTGTCCCGATACACCCGAAGGAATCAAGGTTGATTATAAGGGATGCCCCATGGATTCAGATGGTGACGGTGTCTATGACAGTATGGACAGATGCCCTGACACACCCGCAGGAGTAAAAGTTGACATAAATGGTTGTCCCCTCGACACTGACAGTGACGGTGTATACGATTATTTAGACAAATGCCCTGACACGAGAAGAGGCGCCAGAGTAGACTCAAATGGCTGTTCCCTTGATAAGGACAACGATGGTGTACCGAACAGGATTGACGAATGCCCGAAAACACCAAGAAACGCAACCGTCAATGGAGTTGGTTGCTGGGTTTTGGACAGTGTACTTTTCGATATTAATAAATCAACAATCAAACCAGCTTTTTACCCTGAACTTGATCATGTTGTGACTATTCTCAACAAGACTCCTAAACTGAATGTTGAAATCCAGGGACATACATGCAGCCTTGGTTCCGAGGCATACAACCAAACACTGTCTGAAAAAAGAGCAACGGCAATTATGAATTACCTCATCTCAAAAGGCATTGATAAATCCAGATTATCAGCAAAGGGATACGGAGAATCTAAACCTGTTCAATCAAACGATACAGAGGATGGAAGGAAAGCCAACAGGAGGGTACAATTAGATCCTGTCTGGTAAAACATACTTCAATATTTGCTGTAAATAAGGTAACGGGGTTGGTCAAAATTTGATTAACCCCGTTTTTTTATCTTGTAATTATCTGAATAGTCCTTAATCTCAAACCCTGCACCTTAAACCGTAAACCTGGTATTTACTCATAGATGCTGGTTCATAATAAAATTATTCACCTATTTATCAAATAGCAGACAGTAAATTTGACATACAATCTCCATTCCCATATATTCTAAAACTCGAAAATATTACAGGAACATCGATATCGTGAAGAAAACAGCCATTATTCTAATTCTTTTTATTTCTATCTTTTTATTCAACAGCACTGTCTTTGCCAGAAAATTTGTTACTATAGGTACCGGAGCTGTTACCGGGGTATATTATCCTACCGGCGGTGCAATAAGCAGAATGGTAAACAACAAGTCCGGCCAGTACGGGATAAAGGCTACTGTGGAATCGACAGCTGGATCGGTTTACAACATTAATGCCGTAATAAATGGTGACCTCGAGTTTGGTGTCGCCCAGTCAGACAGGCAGTATCAGGCTGTGAACGGTCATGCGGAATGGAAAAGAACAGGCCCTATGAAAGCTCTGCGTTCCGTTTTTTCCATCCATCCGGAATCAATAACACTGATAGCCGCTGCTGACAGTAATATCGATTCTGTTGCCGACCTGAAAGGCAGACGGATTAACATCGGAAATCCGGGTTCCGGTCAACTTCAAAACTCCAAAGATGTTCTCAGGGCCTTCGGGATTTCCACCGGTGATATAAAAGCGGAATATTTAAAAGCTGTTGAAGCACCCGGATTGTTTCAGGATGAAAAGATCGATGCCTTTTTTTACACAGTGGGCCATCCCAACGGGAATATCAAGGAAGCCACATCAGGCAGGATCAAAGTCAACATCATCTCGATTAAAGGCCCTGAAATTGATAAACTGCTTGATAAATACCCCTATTACGCGAAGACTGTAATCCCGGGAGAGTTTTATCCGAACAGGGTAAAAAAATCGGACATTGAGAGCATAGGAGTGAAAGCCACTCTGATAACATCTTCTGAAGTTGATAACGATATTGTATATGCAATAACAAAGGAAGTATTTGAAAATCTTGAAGAATTCAAGGAATTACATCCGGCTTACGCGGTCCTCACCAGGAAAAACATGCTGAAAGGACTTTCGGCGCCGGTTCATCAGGGGGCCTTGAAATACTACAAAGAAGCTGGATTGATAAAATTTATAAAACCGGAATTAATAAAATAGGATATTGGAGCTTTCAAGCTCTAACTGTCACTTCAAGGCACATTATTGTATGGGCACAATGCATCGTGCCCCTACTATTGGTGACTGGATTTTATCAACTAGGATTTCTCCACTATCGCCTCGAAATGACATTATAATTGAATGGAATTGACTGAAAGATATTAGACACTTTGCATGCATCAAAATAAAATCAAAGATTCCAGGTTATTATACATAAAGGCTGAATCCGGTGATTTCCGGTCACTGCGGCCCCATGAGTCTTATATATTCGGTATAATCGCCGTGTTATGGGCACTTTTTCAATTATCCCTGCCAGGTTTTTTAGTACTCGAAAGCACTAAAATCAGGACAATCCATCTTGCCTTCGCCATTACGTTATTGTTCCTTTCAATACCGCTATTTAAAAACCCCGGAAAATATTTCAAATTTTTATCTGCAGCCGATCATATCCCGTTAATCGACTACTTCCTGGCTTTCATATCAGCTTTAGCGGCGCTGTACCTTATGCTGGATTACGAAAATATAGCCATGAGAGCAGGTATGCCGACGGTGCTCGACCTTGTTACAGGGATAATACTTGTAGTCCTTCTTCTTGAAGCGACCAGGCGAAGTATAGGGCCGGCACTTTCAATTATCGCGCTTTTATTTACTATTTATGCCTTTATTGGTCCACACATGCCCGAGTTGTTTGCCTTTAAAGGTGTTTCATTACGAAAATACCTGAGCAATATAACCCTGTCCACGGAAGGCATATACGGTATACCACTCGGGGTTTCAGCATCGATCGTTTACCTTTTCGTACTCCTCGGGGCGCTTCTGGACAGGGCGGGCGCCGGTAATTTTTTTACAAATCTCGCCCTTTCTGTCCTTGGCAAGTATAAAGGAGGAGCTGCCAAGGCCGCTGTAGTATCAAGCGGGGCCACCGGCCTGATATCAGGATCAAGTATCGCAAACATAGTAACAACAGGCCCCTTTACTATCCCGTTGATGAAGAAAATAGGATATCCTCCTAAAAAGGCCGCAGCTATTGAAGTGGCAGCGAGCACAGATGGTCAGTTGATGCCTCCCATAATGGGAGCAGCGGCGTTTATCATAGCTGAATATGTAAATGTACCCTATATCGAAGTTGTTAAAGCGGCAGCCATACCTGCTCTGGCATCATACTTCGGCCTGTTTTGTATCAGCCACCTCGAGGCCTCAAAACTTGGAATAAAGGGGTTGCCAAAGGATGAAATCCCGGGTTTCATGGAAACATTAAAAAACGGGATACATTACCTTCTCCCCATTGGAGTGCTTCTCTATGAACTGGTTATACTGAGACATTCGCCTGAACTTGCTGCATTCAGGGCAATACTCCTTTTATTCATTGTAATTTTCTACCAGGAGATCAGAGTTTCCCTGGTGAAGGAGGCAAAGATTGGAGCAGGAATACTTAACGGTAGCAGAATAATTATACAGGGTCTTATAAAGGGCTCAAAAAACATGATTCCCGTTGCCCTCGCCTGTGCTGCCGCTGGTATCATCGTCGGTGTCGTGAATATGGGCATAGGCGGGATGATATCCCAGATCGTCGAAAGTCTTTCAGGGGGAAACATATACCTTCTTCTCATAATCGCGGCAGTGGCAAGTCTTCTTTTAGGCATGGGGCTTCCCACAACCGCTACCTATATTGTCATGGCGTCCCTTACCGCTCCGATAATTGTAAGGGCAGGTACATTGTATGATGTTTTTATACCAATAATGGCAGCCCACCTTTTCTGTTTTTATTTTGGAATACTGGCTGATGATACACCTCCTGTAGGGCTCGCAGCCTATGCCGCCTCAGCTATTGCCGGTTCAGAGCCAATCCCGACAGGGATTCAGGGGTTTTTCTACGACATAAGGACATCGGTAATAGCCTTTATGCTTATCTTCAATCCGGACCTGATTCTCCACAATATAAACAGCTGGCCCCGGGGCCTTATGATCTTTACCATGACACTCCTTGCAATGGGGGCATTTACCAACCTCACGCAGGGATACTGCCTTACCAGGAACAAATGGTATGAAATGCCTTTTTTTCTTCTCGCGGCCTTGATCCTGTTTCATCCCGGGATATTAATAAATCTCTTTAATACTGATCCTTCGAATAAATATTATCTGTACCTGGCGGGAATAATAATTTACACTTCGGTGTTCATTATGCAGAAAATAAGGAAGAAATCTTCAGTGTGTTAATACTATCTTTATCAAAAGGAGGAAATATATGAAGCTTTCAAACAGGATAGCCGACATATTGATTTTACTGGCAGCCTTCAGTCTTCTGGGCGCCGTCATTACCAAAATCTTTCACATACATGTATTGTATCTTGTTCCCCGCTCCTACTTCATGCTGGCAAATACATGTCTCCTGCTGGCAATAGCAATTTATCTAAGGAGCTTGTTCTATAAAAATAAATCCTGAGGACCATTCAAATAAGATCAATAAAAATCATTCCGGACTTGATCATACTATAAGGATCTTTCAGATCATGTTCAGAATGCAGATATAATCTGGATATCAAGTTTAGGAAACTAGAGTACGCTATTCCTCCTGGGGAAATATCATCTCTCCTGTTATACTCAGGTCATATCCGTCCAGACCTTCCACGAGACTTTCAAATGCCTGGCTTCGCAGCAGTCCGAGAAACAACTGTATACCCTGGTCAAAAAATCTTTCCTTCAGGATAATCAGGTCAAATCTTTCCGTTCGGAGTGGAATAAAATCAAGATCAAGAAGTGAAGCAACGGTCTTAATAGCGGGGCCGGCATCCACCCTTCCTGAGAGGACTTCAAGGCCGACATCAAGGTGACGCTGTAATTCATTGTCGTACCCGTCTATGGATTTCGCCTCAATACCTGCCTTTTTAAACTCCCCGTCGAGCAAAAGGCGTGTTCCTGTACCAACAGGCCGGTTTACGATTTTAATGCCTTCTTTTGTAAAATCCTCCACACTTGAAATGCCCCTGGGATTTCCTTTTTGTATTAATATCCCCTGCTCTCTTCTACAAAAGTTTACAACCGCGGGGACCTGTCCAAGTTCTTCATGTGCGAAGTCAAAATTATATTCCGTTTCATCCTCCTGCAGGAGGTGGCTTGACGAGACATGGCAAAGGTTACGTTTCAGTGCCCTTAATCCGCCGAGGCTTCCCATATTTCCGAAAACAGCCACGTGTTCGGGATATTGCTTATTAAACAGGGATATTGTCCTGTCAAGAAGTATGTCATTACTTCCGCTTATTATCAGGATTCCATGATAAGGAGGCAAAGGATTTTCTGATTTGGGGTAATTGATTGTCTGACCTTCCAGCCACTGTTCAACAAGGTGCTGGGGGAACAGCCATTTCCCTGTCACTTTTGTAGCAGGAAGGCCCTTCTCATTAATGAGTGAATATACCATCTTTTCATTAATATCCAGGAACTCGGCCACCCGCTTGGTATTGAGCATAATCTTTTTTTCCATAGAATTTCTCCTCTATAATATTTCAATACTATCAACAGGACATTCCATAAGAATATTTTCACCTATATATATCC
>JBHPCX010000152.1:0-6010 GCA_042573485.1 Thermodesulfobacteriota bacterium
GTTTTATTAATAATATCAATATATTAACCAGATTAGACTTTTTACGAGTCCGTCATTGTTTATTGTTTATTGTTCATTGTTTACCCAGTTAAATGCTGCTTCGCAGCCCGCTTTGCGGATTTAACAGGGTGAATGGTCCTCCCATGGAATCTCCTCCGGAGATGAATTCTTCCACTCTTCAATTATTTTTTGCGCCTTCAAAAAATCTATTTCTGAAACCCTGATCACTCCCCATCCGTATTGGGACTGGAAAAGGCCGTCATAGGCGGTATCGTGAAATGATTTTATTTCAGCATATATTCCCTTTTCCTCTAAAATCAGTTTAATTACATTTGCCTCTGCTTCGTTCTCAGGTTGTATCAGGTCTCGCATAATTTAATAACCTTTATTTATTAGGTTGTGTATTACACAGATTATATCACTAAAAATTCAAAGTTCAATATTCAAGATTTCATATTCCAGATTTCATATTCCAAATTCCAGGTTCCAGATTATCAACTGTTGATCCTGTCAGATTAAATTCTTAATAAAATCAGACAGGATTGACAGGATTATCTGGATCTATATTTTCCTGTTTTCCGGAAGAAAACAGGAAAGAACAATCCCGCTACTCGGAAGAAAAAATATTAAACAACTGGATTCCCCGGTCAAGCCGGGGGAATGACGAATAGACTTATCTTGATTATTGTTCCCTAAAAAGATGATTTCTTTTTGTCTTTCTTCCGGAAAGACAAAAAAATCCTGTTCATCCTGTCGGATAGATGTTGAATCTGTTATTCCAGAGCATATACTATGAACTAAATATTTTGAATCCGCTACAACACCGGCGGACAAGTATGGAATCTTGAATTTTGAATTGTTTTTATCATGCCAGCTGAATGCCTTGGTTGCGGATTTGTTTTTAAAGACAGGTCAAAGATCCATAAACCTGGAAAATGTCCCGGGTGCAGGGGCACCCATATTCGTGAACCGGAGTACAGAATTGATTAAAATTGACAGAAGTCAGTGGTTACTCGTCATCCCTGACCTTGCTCTTTACGAAATTAATAAACTCATTTAACGCTGCGGGAGAACCGAATTCATCATAATAGAGTTTTTCATTCCAGAGGGTGAGTCCAAGCTTAAAGATATGATGTATGAGCAGGTCCGCTCCCTGGGGTCCATCCAGCCTTAACACTTGAAGGAGCAAGTCATCAGGTACTTTTATGGGATATACCGAAGTGGATGACTCACTGTTGGTCCTAAGATAGTCCTGGACACTTTTAAGTATCCGCAGGTGTGTATATTTTTTATTATATTCTTTTTCATTCATTGATTATCACCGATAACAGACCGTTATTATATTGAATATATACTGATGAGTCAAAGAAAGAATCAGCCATCCATAAATGGGTGGAGCATTCAGCTAATTCAAAAATATTAAATCTTAAAATATAAAGAACATGGATTCCCGCTTTCGCGGGAATGACAGAAAAAAACCGTATTCTCTCAAAGATATTGCAATAGACAGTTCTATACTATCTTCATTTACACCAGCAGGTCACGTCAAATTTATTTTCACCTATGGTAACTATAATTGCACCCTTTTCATCTATTCTGAATATCCTGGCACCAACCCTGCTCAGCCTTTCAAGAGTTTCATGATGGGGAAAACCAAAGCGGTTGCCTCTTCTTGATGATATTATGGATATCTCAGGCTTTACCTTATCAAGAAATGATCTGCTGCTTGAATACCTGCTGCCGTGGTGAGGCACGGACAAAACATCGCTTTCAAGATTATCGCCGTATCTTTTTAAAAGGATACTTTCCGCATCACCTTCAATGTCCCCTGTAAAAAGTATACTTCTTCCCATATAGCTCAATCTTAGCACAAGAGAATTGTTATTTACTGAGCGATTATCATCACCAAAAAAAAGCGGATGCTCTTCGGAAGGATGCAGCAATTCAATTTCAACTCCTGAAATTATACTGCCCTTTACCAGGTCACGGGGCCCATAGACTTTCAGATTCTTTGACTTGACAATGTCCATCAATTCATGGAATTCCTGCTTGTCCACACTTTCACCATTGTACCAGAATTCCGATGGACCGAATTCAGACGCGATAAACTTCAGCCCGTTCATATGGTCAGGGTGTGGATGGGACAAGACAAGATAATCAATTTTAAGAATCTTCCTGCTGAAGAGAAAAGGGGCTACAATGTTTCTGCCTGTATCAAAGCTGCCAACCCTGAACCCGCCGCCGTCCACAAGCATTCTTTTTCCTTTGGGAAACTGCACATATGCAGCACTACCCTGCCCCACATCTATAAATGTAACCCGGAGATCATTATTGAACCTTGTGCTGTAAATCCAGTATGAAATATCAGCAAGACCAAGCAGGATGATAAGTGTCAGGCAGTATTTTATCCGGCACCATTTTCCGACAGACATGAGGCAGAACAGTATAGAGTAAAAGAGAGTGATCTCAAAAATATTAGGAGTTACCATCCAGAAACAGGACCATGCAAAACCCGAAAGATAATTAATTGCGCTCATCATCAGGTGGACCCCCTGCACTCCGATGCTGAGAAAAATATACGCCATAAAAGGGGAAAAAATAAGTGACAGAATAGCGAGGAGACCGGATGGAAGAATAATAAAAGCCAAAAGCGGAATAACCAAAAGGTTCGCCGGGATTGTAACAAAGGAAACCCGGTGAAAATAATATACTATAACAGGCATTAGAAAAATAACCGCTGAAAGGCTTGCCGCGACCATGCTTGTAAAATAAAATATTACCCTGTTAATTACCCTGTTATTGATTCTATTCTTAAAGGTATCAGTAATAATACTTTGAAAAACGGGCGTAAGCCAGACAATCCCCGTCACGGCCAGGAAGGTCATTTGAAAGGATATGCTCCGGACTGCCATTGGATCAATGGTCAGGATACAGAAAACAGATAAGGCCAGTGTTGACCATATCTCTTTTTCCCTGTCGATAATAATTGAAATGAGGTAGGCAAGTGTCATTATCATCGCCCGCTGTCCTGATACCTGAAATCCTGCCATCCCTGTATACAGTACAACAGGGATGCAGGTAAAAAGAGCGGCGATCTTTTTAATGTCAAATCGTAATAAGAGAATTCGTGATCTCGAAAGTGTCCAGTTTATTGAAACAAATGACAGCCATGCGATAATCCCTATGTGGAGGCCTGAAACCGCGAGCACATGTCCCATGCCCGTAATGTCAAAGGGTTCTCTCAACTCCTTGGTTATACTCTCACGCTCTCCCAGTATCAGGGCTTTATACAGTGAACTGTCACGAGGTGAAAGTTTTTTATCTAAAAAGGCTCTTACGGGTTTTCTGAAATATTCAATTGCTTTGAGAATCAGCCCCGGATTTCCCTTTCCCATGGGGACAATATATCTGCCGTCAGAAACAGATGCGCTGCATGATATCATTTTCAGGCGCATTGATAATTCATAGTCATAGCTTCCGGGATTATTAAAATTCATAAATGGTTTAAGATAGGCAGGGAAACGAATTCCGGTTCCGACTGGAAACACACAGGGATTATTATAGACATTAACAAGGACTTTTTCATCAACATTTGTCACCCTGTTGTCAAGAAATATCTTTTCAGCTTTCAGTTCAAACCGTCTTATATTACTGTTTGTCCTGGCCGGGCTTACTATGGTGCCCTCAATTATTACTCTTTTGCCCTGAAAAAGTGGCAAAAGGTCTGCCGGTCTGTTCTGTGTAGTTACCAGAAAGACCCCTGTTAAAAAGAAAACCGTTAGGAAGCAGGACAATCTAAGTATGTTTGAAAGATTGGGGGAGATAATATGGATGAAGATTATTAAAAAAATTGGAATTAAAAGTAAGATGCCAGGAAGTGAAATGAACTGGCCGGTTAATATGCCCCCCACAAAAAAGATAAGCGGGGGGATCAAAGGTCTGTTAAATATATCAGGTCTCTTCTCTCCATATGCTTGCTCCAAGGTCTCGGAATTTTTCTTCCAGGTTCTCATAACCTCTGTCAAGGTGATATATCCGGTTGATTTCAGTTCTCCCCTCCTGAGCGACAAGACCTGCGAGGACAAGTGACGCACTTGCCCGGAGATCGGTAGCCATTACAGGAGCAGAGAGAAGACGTTCTTTTCCCCTTACAAGCGCCTGGTTTCCGTTTATTGCAATATCCGCGCCCATTCTTTTCAATTCACTGACATGAATGAACCTGTTTTCAAATATTGTCTCTTTAATAATGCTGGAACCTCTGGCAATACACATCATGGCCATGAACTGGGCCTGCAGATCGGTTGGAAAGCCGGGAAAAGGCATAGTCTTTATGTCAACACTTTCAACCCTATCGGGTCCTTTTATGACCATTTCATCTTCTTTTATTTCAATTTCCGCGCCGGTTGAACGCAGTTTTTCAATAACGGAAGAAAGGTCATCCTTTCTGCATCCTTTAATGGTAATACTGCCCCTTGTCATGGCAGAGGCTATCATAAACGTTCCCGCCTCAATCCTGTCTGTTATGACTTCATGCTCGGCAGTTCCTAACTCTCTGACACCATTGATAACAATGGTATCTGTTCCTTCACCTTCAATATCGGCTCCCATTTTCCTGAGCGTATCGGCAAGGTCTGTTATTTCCGGCTCCTTGGCAGCGTTATTCAACAGGGTTCGGCCTTCGGCCATAACAGCAGCCATCATTATATTTTCAGTACCGGTCACAGTGGGAATATCAAAAAATATGTCAGCACCTCTCAAACGATCTACATGAGCATTGATATACCCCCCTTCAAGAAACATATCCACACCCATTTTCGAAAGAGCTTTTAGGTGAAGGTTTACAGGCCTGGCACCAATTGCACACCCTCCCGGCAATGATATTTTCGCCCTCCCGATACGTGCCAGCATAGGTCCCAAAAGCAGTATGGATGCACGCATTGTCTTTACCAGATCATACGGGGCTTCAAACTTATTGAAATTATCGCTGTTTATTAATAAATGTTCTCTTTCTTCACGGAAGATAACACCCATGCCTTCCATTATTTTTTTAATAGTTTGAATATCTCTAAGGTCGGGAACATTACTAATTTTATGATCTCCGCCGGTCAACAAACATGACGCAATTACAGGCAGGGCGGCGTTTTTAGCACCGCTGATTTTCACTGTACCGTTAAGTGAAGTTCCTCCTTCTATGTATATCTTCTCCATAAAATAATCCCTCAAATCATTCTTAATATTTTTTAATGTATAACAATATAGTGAGTCAGTGTCTATTTATAAATAATATGGAATTTCCGAACACAGCGGATAAATGGATGTTTATAGACTGAAGCTTTTTAGATTTACCTAACAGTCTTCAGCCTATCAAGCTATTATTAAACCAGGGAAAGCCAATAACCTTGAGGAATTGAAGAACATAAAATATAATGGGTTTTAACGTAAAATTTAAAGCGGACTGGAATGGCGGAGAATAAAGAGGTTAGTTTTTTAATCGATTCAATGCTGGGAAAACTTGCGAAATGGCTGAGGGTAATGGGTTATGACACCCATTACCAGCCAGTATATAAAACAGAAGATCTTGAGAAGTTGATTTCGAGAGGCCGTTTATTTATTACAAAGAATAAATCAACTTATACCAGATACAAGCCATCTCTCTTGATCATATCAAACAAGATTCAAGACCAACTTCATGAAATCAAAAATAAAGGCGGTCTACCATTAAACCTAAAAAAAAGCTTCAGCAGATGCCTTTTGTGCAATATAAAACTGGAAAGTGCTACAATTAATAACGCCAGTAGTTACATACCAGAATATATACTAACCCAAAATGCAAAAGGAGTCAGTTACTGTCCTGTCTGCAATCGTTACTTCTGGCCCGGCAGCCACAGAAAAAAGATGCTGGATCAAATCACGCAATGGGGATTAAACGGTTAAAATAAAGAATGCAAACACTGCTTAACAAAATAATGAAAAGACAATTGAGAAATTAAGCAGTAATCCTGTGTCTATA
>JBHPCX010000153.1:0-5989 GCA_042573485.1 Thermodesulfobacteriota bacterium
TCCGCATGCAGATCAAAGCACCTATCATCCATCGAAAAGTCACGGCAGAACATCATCATTCATTATGTGCCAGAACAGAAAATGAACGTAAGGTACTGGATGAGAAGGGCAACCAAATCATCATGGCCGAGCTTCGGGGCAATCTCTTTTTTGCAACGGCGGATCGGCTGTTAAATGAGCTTGAAGCGGATATTCTTCCCGGAAATATTGTCATCCTGCACTTCAGGAGGGTGAAATACATCGACCTTACCGGCATGATATTGATAACACAGATCGCTTCCCAGTCGGCATCAAAAGGTGTAACACTGATCTTTTGCCAATTGAGAGAAGAGCTTGGTTTTGGAGAAAAAGTATCGGAAGCCTTTAAACAGATCGATAAAAAAAGTAATTTTAAGGCGGAGATATTTCAGGATACTGATACGGCATTCGAGTACGCGGAAAATCTTGTGCTTAAAAGAGAAGGGATTAAAGTAACACACTATGACCGGGTGTCCTTTGCAGAGAATAACTTTTGCAGGGATATGCCGAAAAACATTATGGCACTGATCGAGGGGATAACAGCACCTTCGACATTTTCAAAAGGAAGTGAAATATTTAAGAATGGAGATTTTGGAAAATCCCTCTTTCTGGTGCTTAAAGGTGAGATCGAGATACGGCTGTATACCAGTGTTAGAGGCTACAAGCGTCTAGCCAAGTACGGTCCTGGAACCTATTTTGGTGAGGTCGCATTCTTGAATCCTGGTCCACGTGTTGCCTCTGCAATAGTGCTACAGGATGCCGAGATCATTGAGATAGACAGGGACGATATCATGGCAATAGATCACGATGCCAAAGCTAACCTTTCGCTTTACCTCCTACATGAGATCGGCGGGACATTGGCTGAACAGTTGCGACGTTCAGCTGCCGATATCTATCGATTGGAGCAGTGGTAGTTGGAGACGAATAAGTCTAAAGCGTATATCATCAAAAACGGATTAATTTGTACGGGCCTCCGTGGCTGATCAGGAGTCCCGGTATTTGAATTGCGCGGTGTACATGAAAGACTTATGTATTACAGGAAGCATCCACGTGAAGGATTGGAATCAAGGCAAATAACCTTTTAAATGGCAATTCTACCACTAAGGATGTGCCTATGCCAAAACGAACCAAAGTATCTCTAAAAACAGGTAAAATTAAGCTTGATTCACCGGATAAACTCATCAATCGGGAGTTAAGCTGGCTTAATTTTGCACGACGAATCCTCGCCTTCGTAGAGGATCCTGACTTACCCCTTCTTGAGCGTGTCAAGTTCGCAGGCATCATGGGGATGCTGCATGATGAATTTGCCATGAAACGAATGGGCGGACTCAAGAAAAGGATAAAGAAAAAGAAACTTTCTCACGCCGGACTCACCCTGGAAGAGGAACTGCGGGCCTGCCATGACGAACTAATTAAACAGAGCCGCCTTGTTTCCCGGCTGGTGCGTAATGAACTCATGCCTGCCCTGGCAAAGACCGGGATACCCATCCTGGAATACAATGATCTTAATAAAAAACAGTCTAATCAAATGAAACGGTATTTTCGTAAATCGGTGGAACCTATCCTAACACCGCTCGCTGTGGACATTTCCCATCCCTTTCCCTTCATCAGTAACCTTGGGCTTAACGTTGCGGTGACAGTTAAGGAAGCAAAGAAGAAACAAACCCGTTTCATTCGTATAAAAATACCTACGAACCGCCCACGCTGGATTCCCCTGTCCCATGGAGCAGGTTTTGTGCCTTTAGAGCAGGTGATCGCATCCAATATAAATCTGCTTTTCCCCAAAGCATCTCGCCTGAAGTGTTATTTCTTCCGCGTCACCCGCATCGCCAAGGATGATCCATGGGAACGACGAATCCTGAACGACCCTGAGGATGATCTAAATCCTGGCGCCCTAATCGGCATGGTATCAAAGGAATTAACTGCCCGAAAGTTCGCCGGTGTCGTGAGAATCCAGATAAGTAAGGGAATGCCAAAAAAACTGCAACAATGGATGGCCGAACAACTTAAGGCTGGCACAAAGGAGCTTGAACCAACAGATGGCTTGCTGGGTCTGGCCGATTTATTGAAGTTTCATGTGGAGGGTTACCAGGAACTGCGTGATCCGCCCCATGAACCCGTAACTCATCCTCGACTGCGACTCCTGGATCCTGACAATCCGGCTGAAATATTCACGGAGATCCGCCGGGGCGATATCCTTCTTCACCATCCCTACCACAATTTTGACAGTTCTACACTACATTTCCTGAAATGCGCGGCCATTGACCCGAATGTGCTGGCCATCAAGTTGACGATTTATCGTACCAATAAGTATTCACCTGTCGTTCAGACGTTGATGGAAGCGGCACAACGGGGTAAGCAGGTGGCAGTGCTGATGGAGATCACTGCACGCTTCGACGAAGCACACAACATATCATGGGGCAAGATGATGCAGCAGGAAGGTGTGCACGTCATCTATGGAATGGAGCAACTAAAGACCCATGTTAAATTGGCCCTCGTTGTGCGGGAAGAGAAGGACGGCATTCGTCGCTATTTCCATGTAGGAACCGGTAACTACCATCCGGGCACTGCCCGGATTTATGAAGATCTGGGCATTCTCAGCTGTGATCCGGAACTGGGATCAGATATCGCGAATCTGTTCAACGAGCTAACTGGCACCATAAAGTCTCCCAGCTACGAAAAACTCCTGGTCGCCCCCCACAATATGTACAGGCGTTTCGCTAAATTGATTCGTCGTGAGGTTCAGCACAGACAGAAGGGCCGACCTTCAGGCATTCGCGCCAAGATGAATCAACTGCAGGATGTGCGCATCATTCGCGAACTCTATCGCGCCAGCAAGACGGGTGTGCCCATCAGCCTCAATGTACGCGGTTTATGCTGCCTGCGCGCGATGGTTCCCGATCTTTCCGAGAACATCAGGGTCTATAGTACAACCGGCCGCTTCCTTGAACATAGCCGTATCTATCGTTTTGAAAATGGCGGTGATCCAGAATTCTTCATCGGATCGGCTGATTGGATGCGGCGTAACCTTTCCAGGCGCATGGAGAGTATCATGCCCGTTACAGACACAAAAGCAAAACAGGAGTTGGAGAAGATCCTGAGCGTATTAGAAAACGACAACTGCTCAGCCTGGGACATGCAACCCGATGGCAGCTACATCCTTCGTAACCCCCGGAAAGGCGAGGAATGTCGGGCTGCTCAAAAAGTGTTTATCGATCTTTCAAACAATTTGACCTGAAAAATATTCGATTAGGACACTAAATTATGCAAAATCCTGCTAAATTCAATCTACCAAGTGAATTTGATCTGGAACGATTCATTGGTGAATTGGGCGATCAATATGTGATCAAAAAAGAGCTGAACAGGACTGACAACATCAGGATTTATGACACATTTGACTGGCGCTTATTTAATAAGTCACTTGTTTTGTATCAGCTGGGCGATAAGCTATACTTACGCAGACTATCCAGGAGTGAAATTATACATAGTGTTAAAATCACTTCTCCCCCTTTTTTTATATGGGAATTTCCCGATAGCAAATTAAAAGAAGAGTTAACATCAATCATGGGAGTACGGTCGCTTTTAAAGCTAGTCCAAGTTCAATCCAGAACCACGCCCTATTCTCTTTTAGACCAGGAAGGAAAGACGGTTGTACACCTGGTCTATGAAGAGATTCGATCTTCACCCAAGAAAGATGCACTGATGATAGTTACTCATTTGTGGTTGCTACCGGTTAAGGGATACCCCAAACATGCTCGAAAAATATTCGAACGATTCGAGAATGCGATGCTCGTGATTAACACAGAAGATGATATCTATTTTAAAGGACTAGAGGTCGTTAATAAAAAATCGGGTAGTTATTCTTCCAAAGTGAAAATTCAACTTGACCCGAATATGCGATCTGACGATGCAACAAAAGTCATTTTACGCTTTCTATTACAGATAATACGAATTAACGAAGTCAACATTGAAAAGGATCTCGATACGGAATTCATCCATGATTTCCGGGTAGCCGTTCGCAGGACACGCTCGGCCTTGGGTCAGATTCAATACGTGTTCCCGTCTAAGACAACCGATCGTTTTAAGAAGGATTTTGCCTTTATTGGTAAACTCACCAATGAGTTAAGAGATTTGGATGTCTACCTTCTCAAGGAGGATACCTACAAAGAGAAGCTTACGCCTGTCCTGAGTGATGGCATTGATCCTTTGTTTGGCTATCTACGGGAAAAACGGTCAAAGGCTTTTCAGAAGGTTATCCGCGGGTTGAAATCGAAAAAATATGCAAATATTTTAAAGGACTGGGAGGCATTTTTAGATAAACCGCAACAGAGCTCTTCAACTGCATCCAATGCCCAGTTATCCATAATTGATCTGGCAAGTAAAAGAATTTATAAGAAATACCTAAGTGTTGTAAAGGCCGGTAACTTGATCCTCGAGAAATCTGATGATAGAATGCTGCACGTTCTAAGAATTCATTGTAAAAAATTGCGCTATTTGATGGAGTTTTTCTCAAGCCTATTTCCCCCAAAAAAAATGAATATTCTGATCGATCAATTGAAGAAGCTTCAGGATAATCTAGGGAACTTCAATGATCTTCGGGTTCAGGAAGAATATCTTATGGCCATAGCCAGGGAATTACCCGTAACCCAGGAACAGTTAAAGAAAAAACTTCTGGCAATCGGCGGACTGGTTGGAATACTGGGAAGAGAGAGACAGATTGTTAAGGATACATTTGCTAAAACCTTCACAGACTTTGCATCGCCTGGAAATAACGATTTATTTCAAGAACTTTTTATCTCATAAGGGAAGCAGGGTATTTCATGACTTTACTTGCAATTTACAGCAATAAAGGTGGCGTGGGGAAAACCGCAACAGCAGTAAATTTGTCCTACCTGGCAGCACAAACAGGAGCTAAAACCCTCCTCTGTGACCTTGATCCTCAAGGTTCCGCATCCTACTATTTTCGAGTGAAACCCAAATTGAGGGCTGGTGTAAAGGGCTTGATCAAAGGAGGCAAGAAGGCATATAAAAGTGTTAAAGGCACTGATTATGAGAACCTGGATCTGTTGCCGGCAGATTTCTCTCTTCGCAATTTGGATGTCATTTTTAATAAATTGAAGCGTTCAAAAACAAGGCTGAAAGAAATTTTATATCCATTTAAGGATGAATATGACTACATCATATTGGACTGTCCGGTCACCATTAGCACCCTGGCCGAAAACATACTCAATGCTGTTGACTACACACTTGTCCCTCTTATACCAACAACACTGTCTGTGCGTACCTATAGACAATTACTCTTTTTCTGCAAAAAGATAGACTATGATATCGGAAGGATATACGCCTTTTTTTCTATGGTCGATCAGCGCAAAAAAATGCACAAGGAAATTATGGTTGCTACTTCAAAGAGTTTTAATCATGTATTAAAAAGCTTTATTCCCTATTTGGCCCAGATCGAAAAGATGGGAATTTACCGAGAGCCGGTTCCAGCCTTCTCTCCGAAATCAATTGCTTCAAAGGCATATGAAAACCTATGGGCCAAAGTTCAAAAAAATATACTTTATGCTGATAAATGTATATAATACAGGCTTGACTAAAACGTGATTATTAATCACCAGAGAGAAAAGATTTTAACATGCTTTTATGAGGATACTATGGCCACGGAAATCGAAAGGAAGTTTCTGTTAAAAGGATATACCTGGCGCAGTGAAAAAGCAGTAAAATGTCGACAGGGCTATTTAAGCAGCGCTAAAGAGAGAACCGTGCGTGTTCGTACTATGGACGACAAAGGTTACCTGACGATCAAGGGAATCGCGGTTGGAGCATCCCGCCTGGAATTCGAATATGAGATACCCTACCACGACGCAAATACATTACTGGACATTTGTGAGAAACCCTTGATTGAAAAAAACCGTTATAAGGTGGAGGAAGAGGGTTTTATTTGGGAAATTGATGAATTTTTTGGGGAAAT
>JBHPCX010000154.1:0-5988 GCA_042573485.1 Thermodesulfobacteriota bacterium
TATGAGCTTTTTTTGGTTGCCCAAGGACTCATTGGCAAAGGATCACCTAACGATTTTACATATACAACACTCGAACAGGAGTCAATTGATACAGCCATTTCTATAGACCCCAAATTTGCTCGTGCCTGGGTACATAAAGCTCGTATTCATAACTATTGGGGTGTGGTTAGGTCAATCAATAGCACTGCTGCAGAGAATGCTATGGCTCTAAGCGCAGTATCGAGGGCTATTGAACTAGAACCTAATCTCGCTGCTGCATATTATTATCTGGGTGCTATAAAAACGGATAGTGGCGACTTTATTGCTGGGGGAATGGCCATTCGAAAGGCCCTTGAACTGACAACCGAATCATCTTGGGAATTTATAACAATATCTCGTGGGCATTATTGGCCTGTAGGCTACTTAAAAAAGGCTCATGAAATCATAGAGGAATCTATACTAAGCGATCCCCTTAATTTTAATAATCAAGATATTTATATTGAAAGTCTTGCCTTACTTGGTAATACCCAGCAAGCCGAGGAAGAGTATAAACGAATCAAGGCATTGGTTGGCGAGAACCAGTGGTATGATAAGACCATAACTAGGATCCGCCTGGGAACTAAAGATATCTTATCTAGTGATGATATAATATATTCTGATTCAATCTATGATGTGGCTAAGAAAAATCTTGACTCACCAAAAGAAGGGCTATCGGAACTTCGCCGATTATATGCTGCTGATGATATAACTATTTGGAACTTAGCTGATATTTCAATGTTGGCGGCTTATTTTGACGACCCTGATTTCGCAATGAAGACCATGGAGAAAGCGGTTAGTGGTTATGCTTCATATGTATCTTATTTTTGGTTTCCGGTATTCAATGAAGTTCGACAGTTACCCCGGTTCAAAGGATTTGTCAGGGAGATCGGCCTTATCGACTACTGGAACGAGTTCGGCTGGCCCGATCTCTGTCATCCGGTTAGTGATGATGATTTCGAGTGTGAATAATTTACCACAGGGCGTTGATAACAGTATGTTTTTAAAACCCTCAAAAATGACCCAAGGGTGTTGACTACGATAAGTATTAGAAAGTTTAGATTTGTCACTATCCCAACGATCTATGCTATAATATAATATAAATGTTATGTATATTTATGTAACCAAAACAATGGGAGAATTTATGGCCAAAGGAAGAGATACTCAAAAAAAAACAGGTAAGAAAAAATCAGACAAAACATTGAAAGAAAAACGGAAAGAAAAGAAAGCCAAAAAGGGTAAGATTTAACTTTTTAATCAGATGAGTTTTGAACTAAGAGGACTATCAGGTGTTAATTCCTGGTATTTGCAACCCTTTAAAGTGTCTTAAAAGTTCGTATAACGATAAGTAGTGCGCCATATTCCATTCGATGATAATACAAAATCTTTATTCGAGTCTAAAAAAAGAGGAGAAAATTGATCATTATTGAAATGTTTTTAATGGGTATTTTTGCGACTTGCTTTATGGATATATCGGCTGGTTTTCTTGCCAAAAGAAGGATCATTTATCCGTTCATAACAACTGAAGCCATGGGACGGTGGTTTCTATACATGTTCAGAGGTAAATTTTTACATGAAGATATCAACAAAACGCCGGTATTAAAAAATGAACAAATGTGGTGCTTAATATCACATTATATGATTGGAGTTGTCCTGGCCGGGATATATCTTTTTCTGGAATTAAAAGACCCTGTATTCAGTAATCAACCCTGGATGGCCCTGATATTCGGAATTGCGACCGTTATTCTCCCATGGTTCTGGCTGCTTCCAAGTGTTGGATTTGGTTTTATGGCTTCTAAATCAGCTAACCAATCACTTATTATCAGGACGAACCTTATTAATCACACAAGTTTTGGGCTGGGGCTATTTATCTGGATTATCACTATTCATAATATATTTTTGCGAATATAGTAAAAGTGTTAATAACAATAAGTATCAGGGCATAATTACCTCTACATATCTTCTCATGGTGATGTAGCGAAAAGAGAAAAGGAGATCAGAAAGAATGGAGCAAAACCGAGCTATGCGGATTATGGCACAAGGCAATGCATGATCAACGGCCGTGCTCCTGGCAGTGTGCCAGGAATTTGAGATGGAGAAGGAAAACGATATTATTCCAAAGATGGCCAGTGCTTTTGCCGGCGGTATAGGTAATACCGGGGCTGTATGTGGTGCTGTTGTTGGTGCTGTGATGGCTATTGGTCTTAGATTACATCAAAAAAATACAATAGAAAAATCTCTCCAAAATTTAGCGGTAGCGAGTAATTTTCGTAGTCGTTTCGAAGATGATATAGGAAGCATAAGCTGCCGAGAGTTAACGGGGCTAGACCTCACAACAGATGAGGGCATTAAACAACTAATGAAATCTGACATACCCCAAAAGGTCTGCTTTCCAGCTGTCGGTGCAGCTTATCGAATTGTGGTAGACCTGCTAAAGGAAAAAGACACCTAGCTTTGGGTAACTATTGAAGGAAGTTAATCATAGCATCACCCTGTGCTGTAAAAGTGCTGATAACTCCTGGTATTTGAAACCCTTTAGAATGTCTTAAAAGTGCTAATAACGATAAGTTAATGTAACTTTCTCCTTGAGAACAAAGAAGACAATTTGTGTCCAAAATATGACCAAATGTGACAAAAATTATTTTTTTGTTTTCATACAACTGTTTATTTCTATCAAATACTATATTTTCAAACAGCTAAGGGATTCTGGTTAGATACCAGATCCCTTTTTTCTGCTTTTAGGATGGGAGTACAAAGTTCTCATCCGAATATAACAATATTGATATTCACAAATTAAAATTCAATAATAGTCATCTCATTCACATAAAATTATTCGCAGGGGAAAAATCCATGAAGCATATTGTTTTCTGTTTAATTTTATTTTTTGCGTCCTGTATTATCGCGAGTGCTCAATGGGTACCGGATCTGGGGAATGGTAATTATAAAAACCCCGTAATTTTTGCAGATTATTCAGATCCTGATGTGATCAGGGTTGATGATCACTTTTACATGGTCGCGTCGAGTTTCAACTGTATACCGGGGATACCGGTACTTCATTCCAGGGACCTGGTAAACTGGAAAATAATCGGCCATGTTTATGACCGCCTCCCGCTGGAAAAATATGAAAAACCGGTCCACGGCCAGGGTTCATGGGCACCTTCAATTCGTTATCATAACGGTTTGTTTTATGTCTACTTCTGTACTCCCCATGACGGATTATTTATGGCAACCGCAAAAGATCCCGCAGGCGAATGGGAGCTGCAATTTGTTGAAGCGGTGGAGTTGTGGGAGGATCCCTGTCCTTTATGGGATGATGATGGTAACGCCTATCTTGTACGCAGCAAATTGCGTGCTGATATTATCTACATTCACCGAATGAGTCCTGACGGTAAAAAAATACTGGATAACGGCAAAATAATTTATAATGATATTTCAAAGCAGCCCGTTATTGAAGGCCCAAAGGTTATTAAAAAAGATGGGTACTATTATATACTCGCACCTGCCGGCGGTGTTCCTGCGGGCTGGCAAACCGTGCTTCGTTCAAAAAATATTTACGGCCCATATAAAGACAAAATTGTTCTTCACCAGGGAAACACAGATATCAACGGACCGCATCAGGGAGGCCTTATTGAATTAAAGTCCGGAGAATGGTGGTTTTTACATTTTCAGGATAATGGCACGTATGGCCGCATAGTACACATGCAGCCTGTTGAATGGAAAGACGGCTGGCCTTATATTGGGAAGGATATAAATAACGATGGCGTAGGTGAACCGGTTTCCGAATATAAAAAACCGGATATTGGGAAATTTTATCCGGTTACAGCCCCGCAGACAAGTGATGAGTTTAATAAAAGTGAATTAGGTATGCAGTGGCAATGGCATGCAAACCCTGAAGAAGAGTGGTATTCCTTAACAGATTCACCGGGTAATATACGTTTATATTCTGTAAAAAATTACACGCAAAATGGAAACTTCTGGTTTGTACCTAACCTGCTGCTTCAAAAATTTCCAGCACCTTCTTTTACAGTCACAACAAAGATTACCTTCAACCCGGACAAATTAAATGAAAAAAGCGGGCTTGTAATAATGGGAAGGAAATGGGCTTTTCTGGCATTTACAGAAACTGAAAAAGGTCTGGAGATTGGAATGTATACGGGTTCCTATTTCCAGGGTTCAGATCAAACGGAAAAAATTGAATCTGTTTTAGCGGAAAAAAATTCCTGTTATCTAAGAGTGCGTGTGGATGATAGGGCTGTCTGCACTTTTTCATACAGCTTTGGCGGGACTGAATTTAAGCCAATCGGAAAAGAATTTACGGCAGCGGCAGGTGTGTGGATCGGGGCAAAAGTGGGGTTATTCAGCATAAACCCAAACATAAATGAGAGTAAGGGTTACGCCGATTTTAACTGGCTAAGGATTGAGTAGCCGATATCATTCAACATAAAGTTGTCTATATAAATTAAAGGGATCAGTATAGTAATTTTAAAGGACTGGATTCCGCGGTCCAGCCTTCGCCAGAGGCTACGGCCCGGCAGGCAAGCCGCGGAATGACATAAACATACAATAAGTCGGCGGGTAATAATCGTTAGAATGCTTAACATTTGAAAATGTATTAAGAAAGTTGATAGAATGAATTAATTCAGTAGACACAGCTAGAAAGATAAAAAAATTAATTCAAAATAAAGAGGGTTTCCAATGAAAGCTTTGTCTTTAAAGATCAGTTTAATTGTCCTGTTTCTTTCTGTTTTAACAGTGTTTTCCTGCATCAATGAGCGGCGGAACATTGTTGAGCCAAAATATGAATTTGAATTCCGTAATCCTGAACTTTCGACTGAAATCAGAATAAATGACCTGATTGGCCGGATGACGCTTGAGGAAAAGATATCCCAGCTCACCAATAATTCTTCCGCTATTGAGAGACTGGGCATACCGGAATACGATTGGTGGAATGAATGCCTGCATGGTGTTGCCCGTGCCGGTCACGCGACGGTTTTTCCCCAGGCTATTGGATTGGCAGCAACCTGGAATACTGATCTCATATATGAAACCGCGGATGTAATCTCCACGGAAGCCCGAGCCAAGCATCATGAAGCAGTAAAAAATGGTGACAGAGGCCGATATAAAGGACTCACATTCTGGACGCCGAACATAAATATCTTTCGTGATCCAAGATGGGGAAGGGGACAGGAGACCTATGGGGAAGATCCCTTTTTAACTTCACGCATTGGTGTTGCTTTTGTCAAAGGGCTTCAGGGAAATAATCCGAAATACCTCAAGGCTGCGGCGTGCGCCAAGCATTATGCTGTTCACAGCGGCCCTGAACACCTGCGGCATGAATTTGATATTACGGTCAGCGAGAGAGATTTATGGGAAACCTACCTTCCCGCCTTTGAGGCGCTTGTCAAGGAAGCAGATGTAGAAACTGTTATGTGCGCATATAATCGATATGATGGTGAAGCCTGCTGCGGGAGTAACAGGCTGTTGAATGATATATTAAGGAATCAGTGGGGATTCGACGGACATATTGTTTCAGACTGCTGGGCGGTTGTTGATATATACAGGAACCATAAGATTGTTGAGACTGCTCCTGAAGCAGCTGCCATTGCCCTTAAAAGCGGTACGGATGTTAACTGCGGATCTACATATCCTTCATTGAAGGAAGCTGTAAAAATGGAGCTGGTGACTGAGGAGGATATAGATAAGGCCTTAATAAATTTATTAAACACCCGTTTTAAACTCGGCATGTTTGATCCTCCTGAAATGGTGCCTTACGCGCAGATACCCTATGAAAAGAATAACGCGCCCGAACATGGTAAACTCGCCCTGGAAACAGCCCGGCAGTCCATTGTCCTTTTAAAAAATGAAGGAGCTGTCCTACCTCTGTCAAAGAATTTGAAAAAAGTAGCTGTCATCGGGCCGAACGCGGACAGCTATGATGTTTTGTTAGGAAATTATAATGGCACGCCTGTAAGT
>JBHPCX010000155.1:0-5778 GCA_042573485.1 Thermodesulfobacteriota bacterium
AATCGGATATTAGGCGGATAATTTAAAAGAGAAAGCCGGGAGAGGCAATACCTGGTTAAGGACGCTTCCTTTTGGAAGAGTTTGGTTCCTGTCGGTTTTACTTATCTCCGCGAGGGCCTTTTCTATTTCTTCCTCAAAAGCTGAACAGCACTGCAATATGGATGTTTGATTTCCCATTGACATACAAAGCCAAGCTCCATATACTTTTTTTTAAAAAGAGAAGTTCTTATCAAATCGGGCAGCATATTTTGTTTATTGAAAATCACATGAGATTTAATATTGATTTATTAAAAAAATACCGTCTTATAATCAGGAGGAAAAAATGAAAATTACCAGGTTTATTATATTGTCTTTACTTCTTTGTCTTATGTTTCAGTTTTCTGCAAACGCGGAAAACTCGGATCCACTTGATGAGTCCCTTGGTGATGCCATGGTTGCCTTAGTCGAGAAAGACTATAAAAAGGCCGTCAAACTGCTTGAACCCCTTGCTGAAAAGAATAATGTTCGGGCTAAATCTCTTCTTGCTCCGTTGATTTTTAGGGGGGTTGGCGTTGAGAAGGATACGAATAAAGGCCTGGCGATGATAATGGATGCCGCAAGGCAGGGTGATGAGGATGCCAAGAAGACTGCTGCAGAGTTAAACCATACACTGGCCTCGTCGGGTGATGAAAAAGCAATGTATAATATGGGATATATGTGCCTGAATGGCTGGAGTGAAAAAGTTGAACCCGACAAATGCCTTAAATGGCTTGAAAAAGCGGTCGAAATGGGGCACCCCCGCTCAGCAAAATTTCTTGCCCATATATATAAGAACGGCAAATACGGCGTAACCGCTGATCAAAATAAAGCCAACTACTGGACTCAGATTTCACAACAGTCACAGCAGTCAAAATAATAGATAGCTGTTCATTTGTCCTGTCTAAAACAATCAAATAAAAACAATGTTTTCACACTCCCGGCGCTGTCAAAGGCGTCGGGGGGCGTGTTTTCACTGCATAATCAGTCCACGACCCCGATTAAGATTAACCGATTAAATTAATTAAGAAAAATCTTACCAGCCTTCTTCTTTTAATTGCTCCCAGGCTTTTTTACTCTCATTCGGTACAACTTCTGAAAGAAAGCTGTTTAATTCTTGAAGATAGATAAGCTTTTCCTCTACTGACAGCGACATATATGCCTTTATATCCTCAATATTGAAATAGTCATCGGGTTTATCTTTACTATTGTCCATTTTTTATCTCTTTAATTTTCTGTAAAGCTTCGATATCTATTTGATCCCTTTTCCTTGCTGCTATACTTTTTAATTTTATCAGATCATCTATAGAGATCACTGGGATCTCTATTCCCCTTGCAGTGAAAACTTCCCGATTGCTATATGCGGATTCAAAATCAATATAATTTTCAACCATTATATCGATATGTTCTAATACATTGTCATGAAAAGAGGGTGAAAAGAGGGACGGTGGTTCTATAGCAACTTATATATAATTTTCAACCTCTGATAATTTATTCGAAGATGCTGCTCTATTAACGGCTGAAGTCGTAACGCCAAGAAATCTGGCGACTTCAGCTCCAGAGTAGCCCATCTCTTTTACTGCTATCTGACAAAATATTTTTCGGTATTTTACTACTATCCTTTTCTTCGATCCGTTGAGCAACTCCTCTTTTATTACTTCTTTATTACTGCATATTTTTTCTGACAGAGAATATAAATCTGTTATCTTATTATTTATCCTCAAGGTGGTCATTATTTTCTCTTCAACATCTGTTATTGCGTCTTTTACAAACTCACTACTACCCAATATCCTTTCATCTGAATATATTTTGCTTCCAGCTCTTCTTAAGGATTTTACCTGAGACCACCCTCCAAGACTTCTAATAAGTCCACCACCTACCAGTTCAGGTCGGTTGCCTTCCTTTATTCCTCCTATAATAAAATCCTCATACTTTCCTATTGCTTTCTTCTTCCACTTACCAAAATAAGATAATATTGTTTCACTATCCTGCCATTCATGTTTTACACTCCCCATTATCACGCTGTGCCCACTGCGTGGATACTTGTTTAATTCTTTGATACTTTTTACAATTCCCGCTCTTAAAGGATTAAGATGAATATATCTTGTTAACTCAAGAAGGTAGGGATCATCTTCGCAGAGAATAGATTTATACCTGTTCTGAAACAGATATCCATATCTTTTATGTCTTCTGTTATAGTTTACAACATATCCTGTTAACAGTTTTCTCATATTGTCTGATAATGAAATATTACCTGTTCTAACTAGTAAATGATAATGATTACTCATTAAGCTCCAGGCATATACACTCATGGCTTTTGATTCACAAAGGTCTTTTAATCGAGCAAGAAAATCAATCCAGTCTTTCTTGTCATCGAATATATCAATTCCATCTATCCCTCGCCCAATTACATGGTGCAAAGCTCCGGGAGTATCTAATCTTGGTTGTCTTGGCATAAGGAATATTTATCCTTTTGTTAAATCCGTGTCAAGATAATGTTGTTTTAGAACCACCGTCCCCTTATACTCTATTGCATCGGAACTTGATCAGAGTCTCTGTTTATTAAAACAATCTGGAATGTTGAAAAGATCTTCTATTTAGTGAAAAAATAAGGCCAGCGCTTTTTTTAAGCGCCGGCCTTAATCACTTCATTTGAGGTTATGGCAATAAAGCCTTTTTTAGAAATTCAAGGTAAATGTGAGCCCAATTGTTCTTGGCGTCGCAAACGAGTACGTAACAATATATGAGTCAGGCGGCATGGCTTCATACTCACCAAAATAGAAACCTATATTGCCAATATTATCTTGAAAACGTCTACCAATAGCATGTTTTTCAAGAACATTATTGCAATATAAACGCAAGGTCCACCGCATACCCGGACTAACCCATTTCGTTGAGGTATAAGTAACAGCGGCGTCAAACATCCAATAATCAGGATTGCCCGGCAGGCTATATTCTGCATCTCCCCATTCGCCAGATCCGGTTGACTGTGAAGGTCTCATTACCTGATCAATGCCTTCGCCAGTATAAAAACCAGTAGCATTAAGTGTAAGAAGGTCTGTTCCAATGAAAAATGTGCGGGTATAATTCACATTACCGTTTACACCACCACCAAACTCTGAACCATTCCAGTCTTCATATACACGAGCGAAAATATTATGGCCGGAGTCAGCGTAAGTTTCTACAATTTGCTCTTCACCATCAACAATGATTGTTTGACCATCATATTGTGACCAGGTATTTTGGGCATACTCTTGTTGTGCCCTGTTCATGCTGTAGTTCACATATCTGTTAACGGATTTTGCCGCTGAAACACTAAGGGTGTCATTAGGTGTAATAAGCCATGTGGCATTAAGATTAACACCTTCTTGTTCTGTTCCACCGATATTTACCGCTGCGCCACTTATATACCTGTAACCTTTGGAAGGATCGTTCGGGTCAATAGGCATATGAATATTTGGATTTACACCAAAAGAAAATCCGGCATTTCCTTGAGCATTTAAACAGGTATCAGTCTCACCTCTGTTCTGAGGTCTCAGACACTGCGAAATAGTAGCACTTGCCATGCTGTTTTCATACTCATATAAATATCCTGTGGCATTAAGCTGCAGCCTTCCATTAAACAACCTGGTTCTCAAGCCTCCTTCCCATGAATTAAGAGTTTCAGGATCAACGGCGTTGCCTTGTCCGTCAATATTACCGGTTTTTACACCTTTTGAATATTGAGCATACGGCATAATATTATCAGTTGCCTGCCATGAAAGATTCAGCTTATAGGTCGAATGTTCCCATTTATATGAGGAGCTTACTGCATCACTAAGATCAAGCGGCAGTGCATATCTCTCATTTTCGTCTCTGGCAGAACGAGCGGTGTTAGCACCTCCTGAATTCGTCAGTCCATAAAAAGTTTTATGATCCAATGTCCACCTGTAACCACCGGTCAAATTTAGCCTCCCAAAAGGCACGTATGATGCCTGACCAAACAGAGCTGTTTCATTAAGGATATTCGTTCTGTATGCGCTATTCTGAATTGATGCTATTTCAGTAACTGAATCATCCATATACATAGCACCAACTATCCACTCATACTTATCACCGCCGGCCACTGTTTCAATGGACGCAAGACGAGCCTCAGCGCTGCGCATTCTGGAATAAGTTTCACTATAATTACTCCAGTAAGGAGGGCTTGTCGAAGGCACAATCATTAACTGTGTTACAGGCACATTGCCGGGAATATCATAACTATAAGTTTGATCACGGCCGATTGTATATCCTTCAATAGGAGTAAGCGCCGGAGTTAGCGGAACATCCGTTAAACTCATATCCTCTACATCTTCATCATTGACATCAGCAGCCGGAGTAAATATGCCAGTTTCAGGATCATAGGTTTGGGCAGCATATCTTGATTGGGTCAATATAGTCCCAACCGGCATTAATTCAGGCCTGGTCGAGGACACACTAATATAACTTCTCACATTTCTTGATGACCTGAAGCCGCCCGTTAAGGTAAAATACCCAAATTCTAACTCCTTATCATATGTCGTGTTAAGCCCCCATGACTTGTTGTTAGTATATTGCTTCTCAATCAACTCAGGAGTCAGATCACCCAGCCACCATGCAACCTTATAGGATGAATCTATTAAGCCGCCTTTATTATAGGGAGCATATGATTCCGGCAAACCCGGATCAGGGTTAGGAACTATTTCCACATCACCAACAGTACCCCACATAAAACCGGAACTCTCACCGTTTCTGTTCTTTGTGCGGTCTTTATCAACTGCCACAAGCAGAGATGAGGTATCAGTAGGCTCCCATCTCATTGACCCGCGCATACCCCACATATTCTGATTTTGTACACCCGCATCATCATAACCCTCTCGATTTATGATGTTACCGGACAAACGAAACGCCAGCTTGTCGGTAACAGGAATGTTAAAGCCCGTTGAAAAACGGCGGCGGTCAAAACTTCCATATTCAAAGGTCATATTCCCGCCAAAGTTGCCTATATCAGGCCTTTTGCTTACCATGTTAATACTGCCTGAAATAGAACCTCTTCCATAAAGAGTACCCTGAGGACCCTTAAGGGTTTCAACACGCTCAAGGTCATAGAGCTTTCCTTCAAGGCCATCGCTTCTTGTAAGCTGAACACCGTCTATATGCACAGAAACCGTTGTTTCCTGAGTAGGATTATCGTAGTCTGTGGTAACACCGCCTCTGCCTTCTGTATTCCCGCCAACATCACGCATCTGAATTTTAAGTAAGCCACCTTGTGACCTGGTGATTTTCAGATCAGGCAGGAGCTTGTCAAGGTCTTCAACCTGATGAACATTGAGGCGTTCCATCTCATCGGGCCTTACAACCGAGATATCCATTGGAATCTTCTGTAGTTCTGCTTCCCTCTTTTCCGCTGTTACAACAACTTCCTCAAGTGTAAATTCGTCCTCCTGAGCAAAAACCTGACCGGACATGCCGATAGCCAGGGCAATGCAGAGGGTTAAGCAGCTCTTGCGTAATCTTTTTCCTCCCATAGATAATCCTCCTTCTTATTTAGAGTTATATATTCTATATTAAAAATTAAAAGTTTAAACTGTTGCTATGCCATCAGCCAAAGCTGATGGCATAGATTGTTTGACCTACGGAGCAGCAGGAAAACTGAGACTAAGTGTTTTGATTACACCTGCTTCAGGAGTTACCACCGCTTCAACAAGGATGTTGGACCAACCTTCCCGTATTTCGTAATAAGCAACTGCGGGATCAAGAACT
>JBHPCX010000156.1:0-5683 GCA_042573485.1 Thermodesulfobacteriota bacterium
CTTACTTTCTACTTCCCGGGCACGGTGCTCCGTGCCCCTACGGTATGTTTTGTGTACCTATAACCCATAACCTGTAATCTATGGCCTATGACCTTTTAATTATAAATCCTCACCTGAAAGCAAATAATACTATCTGCTGTATTTAATACGGGACTTCTTATAGAGTTCCTCCCTGAAGGAAGGAGTCATCATGGCGACAATCCCTATATTTTATGTATTTAGGTAATCTGAGAATACCTGTCTGTCAGTACCGCGTTGACAAAGCTTATCGGTTTATTAATTTTAGTAAAACGGAGCGGACAGTGAATCATCCCTTTGGGTATGTGTACAACCGTGCTTTCAGTAATTATGTGTTTTTCACTTTCTTCACCTAAAAATAATTCTACTTCAGCATCAAACTCTCTGACATTATTTGAAGTTCCCCAGAAACATAAATATTGTTCAAAGTCATGGGCATGTGGACCTTCAGGCAACTCAAATGGCTCGGTTACATAAGCGAACCTGATACCGAAATTTCCATATCCGAAATTCTTCCGGCTGTTGAACTTGACTCGGGGCAAAAATGGCGCTATCTCTCCATCCCGGATAATGTCCCGGGTAAAATATTTACAGTATTTTGATTCTTTCATTTTAAAATACCCTCCTCATTATTTAAAATGTTTTGGTACACGGCATCTTGCCTTGGTATAGGTCCAGAGAAGCAGCCCACAGGTACTCAATAATAGGTTCATTATTCCAAGCACTATTATACGATCACTCCAGTCAAAGGAAATAAACACCATTCCCAGACTCCCGGTTAGCACAAAGGCGGCCTGAATCAGGGAAGAGGCTGATCCGGTGTCCTTGTCCTGCTGCTCCAGCAGCAAACTGCTTGATGGGGGCCGGCTGATACTAACAGAGAGGTACCCCGATGCAACTGAAACTGCAAAAAACAAAGGGCTTACCGGACCGATTGTCAACATCAGTGTTCCGCTGATAAGAGATCCTATATAGCATGCTGATATAATGGATAAAGGTTTAAAATATTTACGTAATAATAGATAGATAGGACCGCCGATTATAAAATTGGCGGCTATTGCACCAAAATAAAAGCTATAAGTTTCATTGCTGATACCGAATCTGTTAACAAAAATAAATGAAGAAACACTTATAAAACCGAGAAGGGGTATTGATATTACGGAAAAAACTGTCAACAATCTTGTGAAATGGGGGTTTTTTAAAACTACAAGTAATCTTAAAGTGGTTTTAAATGTGCTGACATCAGAAAATTCCCTGTTTGTTTCCTTTAAAAAGAGCACGAATATCCAGACCAGTATGCCAATAAAAATAAGTACACCAAATGTTCCCCGCCAGGAGGTATATTTGATGATTAAAGATCCGATCGATGGTGCGATTACCGGTATCATGCCATTTAATACTGTGGCTAATGCGATTGTACTCTCCCTTTTCTTACCCGGAAATACATCTTTCACAATGGCCAGATTAACGGCCATGGCCGCGCCCGCACCAATAGCCTGGAATATCCTGGCTGTTATCAACTGATAAACATTCTGACTCAGGACACAAAAGATACTCGACAGAACATATAGCGGCACACCAATCAATAAAATTCTTTTACGCCCGTATTTATCTGATAATGGGCCCCATAGAATAGAACTGATACTTACGAAAATAAAAAACACATACAATGATGCAGTCACCAACGCTACAGAACAATTTAAATGTTCACTCATTGTTGGTAATGCCGGTAAATACAGGTCTGTTGATAAAGGAGGAAAGGAGGCTATTAATGCTACCAGCAGCATTATCATTTTATTTGAGAGTTGTTTGGAATTGTTCTGGAATTCTTCGGAAGATCTGGATACGGTTTTAGTCATTTCTTTTTTATATAAACATATGTGATCAACACTTTGCTGTCGCAAATGATCAGAGTCCTTTAAGTATTTATGCTGCCTGAAATCCTGGAGTAAAGACAGATAAAATAACAATCGGGAGGTATTGTCAAATATTAACGATTCCAAAATCCACCATCAAATTTTTAACAGGCAGAGATATTAATGGATTTTAGAGTAACTCCCGAGCACCAGCAACCTCAAAAAGGCACTGTATTATATAGCTTTTTACCTTGCGCCTCCTTTCCCGCCGTTTTATCACGCCATAGCCTCGGGTGAAGCCGGATTAGGCACTACCCCTTCATGGTTTACACAACCGCTCACGGTATATAAAAACTTTTATCGGTCGGGAATAAATCCCGACCCTACGAAAATCTTCCTTTTGAAAAGTAGGGTGGGGTTTTACACCCCACCGAATAAACAAATACCTCAAAGTAAAAAAAGTGGGGCTACTTTTCCCCCATAGCTTTAGCCAAGGCGTAAGCCTCACTGAAGGCGGGTGACATCTTGATAGCTGATCAGGAGTTTGATTTGCCGGGCAATTAGAAATTACATCGTCTAATTACAACCGCTTTTAGCCTGACGGGAATGGGAGCGCGGTTTAAAGAATAGGATATAAGTAGCTAAAAAAAGCCCCGCCATTTTAACCAGATGGGGCTCATTATGATTAGATACTATTGAACCTTCATATAATCGAGTAAAAATTGGTGATCTTCACCAAACACGTTAACTATGATCTTGATTTTATGTGATTTGGAAGAATCAGGTATATGATCCAGAGTAACCTTGCCGGGATACCACTCCTTAGGAGGAACTTTCTTTTTTATCAAAGCACTGGCTTGAAGCTTTTTAAGGGCTTCCACTAGCTCCTTTTTTATAGACTGTGATTCAACTGAAGCTTTGAATGAAGCATCGACTATGCCTTCACTGAGTTGCCTGGTATCAATTGCGGTTTTTGCGTTTTGAACTCCGGAAGAGTTATTAGCCGGTCTACTTATGCTCGGGTCAACAGGATCAGCAAAGACCGGATCATTAATGTCTTTAACAGCGTTCTGTGTTGCCTTTAAGGTCTCTTCTTCCCATTGCTTTTTAGCAACATCAAGGCGTGTACCAAACTCTTTATTCATTTCTCTCAGCAAATCTTCATATGTGATTATCCGGTGAGGTTTTCCATCAACAAACACTTAGATATTAGCTGAATTGTATATATGAGAGTTAAAATTAAATACACTTTTTAGAAGGGATGATGACTATTTTATGATTCTATCCGCATACAATCTTCCCCTGATATAAACAGCCGGCTCCGATACAGCCCTGTAAGCCGATCTGAAAAGCTTCAATATTATTTAAAAGTTCATCCTTTTTTTATTCCATCTTCTCCTGAAATATTCATAAACCAATCCTTTTTTAAATTATTGAATAATTCAGGTTTACAGGGATCACAATTTGTTTACCATTCATTAGATCTCTGGGATACAGAATCTATATTTCAACAATAGCCTGGGCCGGACACCACCATTCTTCGGAAACGCACACACCGCAATCAGTGCACATTTCAACATCAATATGAACCGGCTGCAGGAGCAGTTCATCCATTTTTTCTTTTTCATCCGGGATTATTGCGCCCTCCGGACATCTTTCAATACAATAACCACACTTGAGGCATGAGTCTGTAACTTTATATGGCATATCAACCTCCTTTTAAAATCCCTTGTCCGGCCACATTGACCAGTCTATTTTTTCTCTTGCCTCTTTAGGCAGAAGCTGGGGATAAAATTTTTCAGTATGTTCCGGACCCTGGTTGATCTCAATAAAAAGGAAGGGTTTGTCTACTCTGAGTGGTCTCCATGGTGAGTGAATAAAATTCGGTGGAATCCAAATAATTGTTGATTCTGTGAATGTATGCCTTTCCAATTCAGGCCCCATGTACATCTCGATCTCGGCATTCAGATCCATTGGATTTTCAGGATCACCTCCAATATGCATCAGCAATTCGGCACTCTTGTGAATGTGGGGAGGGTGCCCGGCATATTCATAATCACCCAGCACATCGCCGAATCCGGGTGCTACCCAATGAACAAGATAGAAATTGGAACCTCTGGCTACCGAATCATCCATGCGTGCTACAAGGGGTCGCATATCATCTACCTTCGGTGTGTTTATTCCATACTTTATGAAATACTTGTCATATTTTCCCATCTTTCTAATCTCCTTCTCTATAGCTTAAAAAATTTTGGTCCTATTGAAACAGTTGCGGTGCAAATTCATTTAAGTATTCACGCCAGTTGGCCCATGTATGACCGCCTCCCGTTTCTTTGTAAACAGGCGAGAAGCCGTGCTTTTTGAGCATTTCCACCGTCTCTCTTGTGGTCTGTATTAAAAAATCTTCCGAACCGGTCGCGAACCACAACAGCTTCAAACCTTTTTTCAGGTCTTTATTATCAAGCATGGCACTATGCTGTTCTTCCCAACCTGGTTCCGAGGAATCGGTCCTGGCCTGAGACATACTGAATACACCTGAACTGAAGACTCCGATATAGGAAAATTTCCCCAGATCGGACATAGTGACATTGAGAGTCTGCATTCCACCCATTGACAATCCAGCGATAGCCCTGCTCTTGCGGCCTTTGAGCACACGGTAATGACCTTCAACATAGGGCACAATATCATTCACAAAATCTTCTGAGAACTCATCAACTGCCCGATTTAAACCGCCGCCCATTCTGAATCCCCTCGAGGTATGCCCTGCAGGCATTAACACAACCATGGGTTTTGCCTTTTTCTCAGCGATCAGGTTGTCCAGGATAATTCCGGCACGCCCGACCGTTGTCCAGGAATCGTCACAGTCCATGGCGCCATGCAGCAGGTAAAAGACAGGATATTTCTTTTTGCCCGATTCATATCCGGGAGGCGTGTAGATATGCATGCGGCGATGTCTTTTCAGAGATTTCGAGTAGTAGTTAACCTCAGCCACGGCACCGTGGGGGACCTTTTTCATCTCCATAAAATCCGCACCAGGAACATGGACCATGCTCCAGACATTGTCGTTTGATTCACTTATGGACGTGTTACGGGGATCCACTACCGAGGCACCGTCCACAGTAAACACATAACGGTAGGCTCCAGGTGCTACTGGACCCGCGGTGGTCTCCCAAACACCATCTTTATTCCTGGTAAAGGCTACACCTTCCTGCTGCATTCCAAACATATCAGAACTCTGGAGTCCGACATTAATAGCCTCCGGAGCCAGTATTCTGAATACAACACTTCCATCCGGCATCACTTCCGGGGAATTCACCGTCGGTCCCCTGGAAAACATGGGTTTTCTTTCCTGGGCAAAAAGACCTGGAGAAGCGGATAAAAGAATTATGGCGGTTACTATAAATATAACCTTTTTAAGAGAATGTTTGTGTAACATTGCGGGCCTCCTTATCGTCGTGTGTTTTAATTTTAATATAACCTTTAAATCTGGAATTATAGCTCTTGTAAAAATTCGTTGGCAAATTGGTGTCATCCCCGTGCACAGGTTGTGTCGTAATTGCTAAATCGGTAAAAAACTTTATCACTAAAAGCTAAAAGTAGGGTCGGGATTTATTCCTGATCGCTATATTTTATGAATAATATCAGGACCCTAACCTGGTGGGGTATAAAACCCCACCCTACGAAAAATTATTTGTCTATCACCTCAAAATTTATTATGACACAGTCTGGCAGGCAGGGATCCAGTATTTTTTAAAAAAAATGGATTCCCGCCTTCGCAGAGATTTTTACAAGCTAATTTATTTTACACT
>JBHPCX010000157.1:0-5661 GCA_042573485.1 Thermodesulfobacteriota bacterium
ACCGGGGGAATTTGGAACTAACTCTGGAGTTATTTAATTATTTAACAACGTCCCCTTTCAGAAACGTTTTGACGTGGTCGAGGCTCGACCCCCTTTGTTTCACATAATATGTTTTAGTCTGCTTTTAAATCTTAAATCTTGCCTGTCCGCCATAGCTTTAAGCGACGGCGGAAATCTTGAACATTGAATTTTGAATTCGCCTTTATTTGATAATTGATAACTGTTCATTTTTCATTGAAAAAGATGCGACCCTTCACTTCCCCTATGCCGAAGTAAGTTTTTTAAAAAACAAATCGGCAACATCCTTTAGTCCAAGGTCTTCGAGGGTTTTCCTCTTTGGATAACCCGAATCCTTATCCCAGCCTTCAATCTCATAGAAATAGCTCTTCCACTGTTCCACGCCATCTTCGGTCATATAGAGTTCTTTGCAGTCTTTCCATTCCCAGTTTTTTCCATCGTATACTGGCTTATTGTTGTAGAATCCGCAATAGGACGCTCCTGGTCTGTACATGTATCCATTAAATTTTTCCATCTTTCTATGCCTGCCCTGAAGAGCAAAAATTGCCCGTTTTAAATTCCAGGCGCGCCTCCCCATTTCCAGCCCATCCTCAAAGGTGTGATTTCTTCCGGTGATTGCATTGAGCCAGAGCGGTTCAGCTTCTGGAGTATAGCCGTAGCCTTTCGGGTGATTTGCATCAAACAGCTTGGTATAACCCCAGTCACAGAATCCAACCGATTCCTTGTAATAGGTCCAGTAATGCATGCGCCAGGCGACAAATTCTGCTTTATGTTTTGAAAAGATACCGGTCTCGTGTGCCTGCTTTCCCTCCCAGCTGAAATCAAACCAGTAGGGATTGTTGCGCGTAGTTCGTTCTGCATGGATCTTTACAAAATCTTCGCATGACCAATTGCTGTTCCCGCCGCCTCCGAAACCCATTAAACCGACTGCCGGATTTGCCAGGTCTATATCATGGCTGTTGATGTCCCTGGAATCCATCAGGTTGCCGTAGGCCCAGTCAACCCCGGGCATGGACCAGTGATCCACGTAACCCCAGTTAGTCAGCCTTGCCAGGGTATTAAAGTCATCCGTTCGTCCCAGTTTATCAGCCATGCGTGCAGTTCCCTCGGCGAGCAGGTCACCTATTCCATAACGGTTTGCCAGGGCGATTCCGTAGATTTCCATGAATTCCTGCGTGGCGAACTTTTTCATATTGAGAGGGGCCATGTCATATTTTGTACCCGGACCAATAACTCCCCTGTCATACATTCTCTTCATATACCAGCCAAGGGCTGTATAGGCCGGCACCTCCGGCTGAATCGGGAAATCAGGATTATGATCAGTGGGAAATGTCAGGGGACCCATGAAACAGGTTTCCATACCGTTTATGCCGAGTTGCTGGACTATGTCGGTTCCCTTTGCGTTAATCCTGAATTTTGTTGCATCGTCCATTCCCTCTGCATCCTGGGGCGTAAGGTAGAACCATCCGGCTTCTGCACAACCATCGGAATCTTTACTGTGAACTCTATCCCGGTTATGACACTTTCTTACCTGCCCGCAGCCGATACACGCTGATCCTACTCCCTGACTGCCGAAAGGGGGAGCGCCGGGCGGCCAGTTCCGGTCATACCACTCCCTGGTATCCTTCAATCCTTTTGGATCGGCTATTTTTATGCCCTTTGTTCCAAGAAAAGCAATTGCCTTAAGGTTCTTGGATCCGAATACTCCGCCGAATCCTCCCTGTCCTGCACCGCTGCCACCTCCGTGGACCAGGGAAGCTACCCTGGTCATGTTTTCGCCTGCAGCACCTATAGTTACAATGGCCGGTCTCTGGAGTGTATACCTGTCCTCAACTCCCTGCCACTCCTCACCGTATCGAATGCCGGATTTCTTCCATATCTCCTCCTGACATTCCCATGTATTAAGACCCCACAAATCCTTTGCATCTTCAATGGTAACCCTGTCATCTACTACATTGATATATACCGGGGATTCCGCTCTGCCTATCACAGCCACACCATCCCAGCCGGCCATTTTCATAAAGGCCCCGAACATACCGCCGAAATTGCTGTGCCCGAACCATTGTATGGGATAACACTGAGGTGATAATCCCGAAACACTGGTCCTTGCTGCCCAAGGGACCCCGGTCCCGCTTACCGGACCGGTCACTAAAGCAACCATATTATTCGGATGAAAAGCATCCTGAAGATCCCAGTCTCCCGGTGCCACACAATAATCCCAGAAAAGTGCCGTGGCTATTCCATGTCCTCCGCCAAACGGTTCATATTTTTCTGTGTCTAATGGGGTTATTTCTTTATTTGTAAGATTAACTAACAGTAATTTTCCGCCAAATCCGGGTGTAGCCATAATACTTCTCCTTTCATTTACTCCTGGTTAGCCTTGGCCTTTGGAGCTCCAAAAAATTTTGGCATGGGTTTTCTCGGCGGCTGAAGGTTTCGGTCATATCCGTATATATCGGTCTGATCCGGCAATTCATTCACAACCTTCAGGGCATTTGCAACACAGGCTTCTACACAGGCCTGTGAACCATTTATGCCGCCTTTTTTATTGTAAAAGGGGGTATCTGCGCATAGGTCGCACTTCATGGCTTTTTCTGTAACATCATTCCATATGGGTCGATGGGGAATAACCGGGCAGGATTCTATGCATGTTTTGCAGCCTATACATTCATCGGAATTAACCATCCTGACATTACCGTTTTCTTCGCTGATATGGCATGCACCTGTAGGACAGTTTATTACACATAAGGGTTCCGGACATTGCCGGCATGTGTTTATCATAATATCTGCAGGGTATTGTTTCAGTACGGCTCTGTGAACCTGAATTCTTGACAGGGAAAGGTTTACCTGACCTTCATGTACCAGAGAGCATGCTATCATGCAGCCGTAGCATCCGGCGCAATTCCTGCTGTCACACAACAGGTATTTTTTTGAAAGCGGATATTCATTTTTTTCCCGGGCTGCCGCCTTTTGGGGGGCATATACTGCCAGGGCACCTCCCGCTACAGCGGCTCCTCCGCAGGTCAGGAAATCACGCCTCGAAAACTTCTTTTTCTCCGATTTTTCGGGGGTGGTTTTTTTGTCTTGATCCATTGTCATATACGGTACCTCCATTACTTTCAAAGTTAATGCGGCCATTAAAGAATGAATGGTTTACATAAGCCGTTTGGTGTCGGCAAAGTTCTCTAAAAAAAGCAGCGAAACTTATAACAATGTTATTCAATGAAATATGCTGTTTTTAACATAATAAACAGATATTAATTTTTTTGTAAATAATAAAGAATCCACCCCCGGGAGGGGTGGTATTGAGCTTTTACATCACAGGGGACGTCCATGATTTTAATTAATTCATCTTTTCATGGACGTCCCATTTGACATAAGATTGTCCCGCTATAGGCTATTTATATTCTGGCCAATCAAGTGTATCATCAGCATCCAGACCCCAGGATTTAAACGACTGCCTATAGAAATCGGGTCTTGGAAAGTCCGGTCGAATGAAGGGATGATGATGACGATAGGAAAAATATCCTTTCTCTCCTTTCCTCAACCCGGCAATCAGGGTCTCCATTTTGGCACCCGGAACAGAGAACATCATCTCGTCTTCCGTACCCACTCCCCTTTCATACTCTCCGGGATCAGGCAGTACAACCCAGCATTTACCGTCTTGTATGGGATTGACCACGGCATAAGAACAGGAAGGGGGAAGGAAACGGCTATTTATTTGAGAGCTTTCCGTTCTGTCCATTGACAGGATCAGTGCCCTCAGCTGGGCGTTGTTGGACCAGATGATAACCACATCGGGTATAAAACTCGCATCTTTCAACGGGGCTGTGACAATACCTGCATACTTTCCATAGGGAAAGCAGTCATAGGACTCGCTCTGTTGGTTCGGTGGCACATTTCCATAGGCAAGGGGTGCGGCCGGACACCAGTGATCTTCCTTCAGCATGGCGACCGTGATCCCGTCCCTGCGTGACAGAGCAAATGCCTGACACTGGGCAAAATGATATCCACGGTCCTTTTTTGGCCTGAACGCTCCTTCAGGAATATCGGATTCACTTACCAGCATCTTGGCGGCAATGGGAGATGTTCGAAGCATCAGGTGATACTCGAGATCCTCACCGTATTTATTGAATTTCTTTAAAGGTGTCATAGCATGTTCCTCCTGTTGTTCAGGTGTAGCTTCATTTTTAGTTGCAGAATTCGCAAGGCTGGATGCCCCTAAAACTGCAGCACCAGCTCCTACCAATCCCAATACTTCACGTCGAGTGTATTTGATTTCCATGGAAAAATCCTCCTTTAAAAATTTTAGATTGGTTATTTAACTAACAAAAATGATGGTTTAAATCCTTAAAATCAGATCTTTTTGAATTAAATTATTGAAGAGCGTCCCGCTCTATGGCACAAGAGTCAAGAGTAGACTTTAATGGATGACCCCTTTATTAATCTTTTTTTCCGGAAGACTCGTAACTGTATTTGGTTGTTAGGGACACTGCCATACAAAGGAAAGGCTGGTCGCATTTCAACGTTTCCATGGGGCAATGCCAAACTCCTTCAGGAATAACTACGGCAGTAGGGACGGAAAAGATATGATCTTCTTCCTCCCCTTTGGGACCTATTTTAAAATTCACTTCCGCCCCTAACTCGGGATTTTTCGGGTCGGATCCAATGAAGTAAATCACTTCATCGTGATCGTGAACATGAGGTTTCCGGGACAAACCCAACGGTCCGACCTTCAGCCCGAAGGCGTAGATAATATTACAGGGAAAACCATTTAGAGTATCGGCTCCGGTGGAAAACATCACGGTCTCCCCCATTTTATGAATGGGCAGTGGAACTATGCATTTACCATATCTGCTCTTTCCGTCTGAGGTTTCCCGGGAAACACCCTGTGTGACCGGACTGGCATTGGCGGTCCAGCCCAGCATAGCACCGGCAGCTGCTATTGCGGTGCTGCCGATTGCCAATTCTCTGACAAACCCTCTTCTTGTACAACCAGAGTTCTCTTTTTTATCTGAATTCATAACTGCATCTCCTTGTTGGTATCTCTCATTCGGTTAATAAACGTTAACAGGGTCGGACCAAGTTTACCCGGTTAAATAGGGCTCCCTCCGGGAAATTTAACAGTGCTATGTACTAATCCGTCTAATCCTGGCAAAACAAGAAAGGACAATATCAAACATCAATTTCTATGCAAAGCACGTTCTGCACGAACGTCCCCCTTTTATAAACCAGAGACAATAAACTATAAACAGTTTTAATAAAAGGACGCCCCATACTTTCATCAACATGTCCAATGTCAAGGGCTGAACCCTTGTTTTTCAGTAGCTTTATGCGAAGGCTGGATCGGGAAATCCATCAACGCCGTCATCCTCCGGCTTGACCGGGGGATCCATTTTGTTTTTTTGAGCTGAATGTTGAGTGCTGAGTGCTGAAAGCTATTTATTTACTTATTTATGGACGGCCCCTGTTTTTCATGGGCTGAGATTGTAACACGAATCTCGTCAGTAAGCTCCAGTCCGCCCGCACCCTCCCAGTTTTTCTCGGGCATAAAAACCTTTATAAGAGCACGCAGTTTCGACCGCTCAGCATTGCCCAGCATGCGGTAATGGGCTACATTGTTACGGAGTATTTCCTCCCATG
>JBHPCX010000158.1:0-5491 GCA_042573485.1 Thermodesulfobacteriota bacterium
CAGCCCCTCCCACCAGGGGAAGGGAGGTTTCTGGCGAGAAAATTCCTTAAGTCAACAACCTTGTGTTTTATACCCCACTATAAAAAGATTATCTCTTCTCCATATATGCCTCAATGGCGACACGCGTGTAATGCTCCACCGGAAGCTCCAACGCTTCCTCAATTGAAACCCACACAAACTCTTCCGCCTCTTCATTTAGCTTCACGTCACTGGAATCGGTCCGGCACATGTAATCAAAAAAGATATAATGTCCTTTATGCCAGAAGGTTTTGCCAAAGATAAACTCCTGAAAAAGGAGGAATTCGATATCGTAAATATCAAGGTTTGTTTCCTCTTTGACCTCTCTTATTAATGCTGCTTCCATATTCTCTCCCAGCTCTATGTGCCCGCCCGGAATAACATATTTACCATGCCATTTATGTGACCTCATTAAAAACAATTTCTCTTCAGAATTTATTATCAAAGCACCAACTGTGGGTTCAGGATATACTTGGCCGGTCATAGGTTTTATAACTCCTTTATCTGGTCCCAACGGTCCCCGTCGGAACCAGTTTTTAAACGCTCAGTGTTGAAAGTTGTTAAAAAATGACAAGAGACAAAATATAATATTTTTTTGTAACAATGGATTGACGCAGAGCATCAGAAAGAATGAGTTCCCACGGGGACCGTGGGAACTAGACATAAGGTTTCAATGTAAGGCCATAAAGCAGGCCAAGCGCCAGCATTTCAACTAAGCCGGATATAAGAGTATAGCAGAGTGCCTTTGCCGGGACATTGTACATCATCCACTGGGATGCTACCTGCATAACAACCCTGAAAAACCAGATAATGACCCCAAAGGTTAAACCCTTGATTACGCCTGATTCCCCCGGAAGGCTTTTATAAATCAAGAGAAATATCCCTGCCATTACAAAACCATATAGAATATCAATTGCAATCCCGGCAGGGATATTTATTGATTTTTTAGCAATTGGTTCAAATGCCCTGTAAAGTCTTTGGGCCAATGGATTCGCGTTGATAATCCCATCCATCGCTCCGAAAAGAATACCGCTTGCAACACTTACAAGAATATATCTAATCATCTTTATAAACCCCTAAAAAGTTACCGCAAGTTGTGAAGCCAGTGCCCGGATATGCCGGTCGTTGGTCCCGCAGCAGCCTCCTAGAATCTTCAAACCCGGTTCCCTGCGCAGTTCTGAAACCATCTGCCCGAATATTTCGGGATCTTCTTCCACCAGATCCGTGCTCTCATTAAGATCTTCGGGACTGAGTGCGGCAGTATTCGCGAACAGACCGATCATACGCTGCCTGACCATTGGTGAAGAATTGGTTTCATGCATCAGGGCTGCCCTGGCGAAAGAGGCATGTGTACAGTTGATCATAAATGCCATGGGCTGAGGACTCACAAAGGCATCGATATCAGCAATTGCCCTTATTAATGGTGTACCGTCAAGCAGAGTCCCCTCAGGGCGGACAATAAAACTGATAACATAGGGCCTTCCCGTGGCTGCAAGTGCCAGCGCAAGACCTTTTGCTTCACTCAGGGCCGGGAGGGTCGCGGCAAGATTAAAATCAACTCCGGCTTCCGCCAGTTTTACAGCCTGCCAGGTGTGAAACTCCTGTGAATCTTCAACACTTAATGCCTCTTCAGGCACATACGCATCCCCCATACAGCTCATCAAACCGCAGATGATAATTTTGTCAGCATATTTTCCATAGCTTTTACGCAGGGAATCAAGGAACCTGAAGTTATCACCGTTCACGTCACATTCTTCATAACCTGCCTCTTTTATGCGAAGCCGGCTGGCACGCCATGTGGGAGTGGAAATGAGCAGAGGTAAATCAAATTCACGGCCAATGTCCATGTACTGTCGATAGATATTCTCTAACGCGGCTCTTTTAGGTTCATCATAAATAAAGGCGGAATTCACAACATGGGAATCAAGTACAAAACTGCTGTCCCGCCTGAGCCGTTCAATGACCGCGCCCTCGCTCAAGATGCAGGGTGAGTTATCGAAATATTTTATAAGTTCAGCAGAATTCATTTTGGCCAATGTAAAGGTCTGTCCCTGATTCAAGGGGGCTTATTGTTTTAATTAAATTTCTGTTGACTTTTTCAACCTACTATTATTGGTTTTATGAGCATTAGATAACATTGTTTTAAAACAAATACCAGTTTCCTTTACATGCAGCTCCACACCATACCCTTTTCATCATTAACAGGAGAAGGTTTTTAAGAGGATCAGGACTTAAGAATGGAAGGTAACAGCGCTGTTATCAGGTTGGATAAAATCTGCAAAAGTTTCGGCGGGCTTCAGGTGCTTTCGAATGTGGACCTGGAGGTCAATGAAAGGGAAATTGTCGGACTTATCGGCCCCAACGGTGCAGGCAAATCAACACTCTTTAATGTTATTACATCCTTTTACAAACCCGACCGTGGAGATGTCTACCTGCTGGGGAAAAACATAACCGGACTTCCCCCTCATAAAATATGCCGTATGGGTATCGCGAGGACCTTTCAGCTTGTAAAGACCTTTCTCAAGATGACAGTGCTTGAAAATGTGATGACAGCCGCCGTTTACGGACAAAAAAAGGGGCGTAAAAACGCGTCCGGAATGGCCACGGAGGCCCTTGAGCTTGTTGGTTTATCCGGAAAAAAAGACATGATTACGGCCCATGTCACTCTATCGGACAGGCGCCTCCTGGAAGTGGCCATGTCCCTTGCTTCCGGGCCTGTGATTACCCTGCTTGATGAACCTATGGCCGGGCTTAACCCATTTGAGATACAGAACCTGCTCAAGATCATCAGGAGAGCAAGGGATGAGAAAAACATTTCCATATTATGGATTGAACATAAAGTAGACGCTGTTCTGGATTTTTGTGACCGGGTTGCTGTACTTGATTATGGTCTTAAAATCGCCGACGGCAGACCGGATGATATTGTTGATGACCCTAAAGTAATTGAGGCTTATCTTGGAGAACCAGATGCTTGAAATTCAGGGTCTGGATACCTGTTACGGCGATGTTCAGGCCCTATGGGACGTTTCCCTCAAGGTGGATGAAGGCTCTATTGTCGCCCTGGTGGGTGCTAACGGCTCCGGCAAATCCACCCTTTTAAAAACCATTTCGGGAATAATCCCTGCTAAAAGCGGTGAGGTCCTTTTTTCAGGGAAATCCCTTACAAATCTCCCTCCCCAGGATATCGTGGAAATGGGCATTTCCCATGTTCCGGAAGGCAGACGCCTTTTTTCAAATCTTACGGTTCTGGAAAACCTTAAACTGGGTGCATACGCACCAAGGGCTCGTAAGGAAATCGCAGGATCTCTTGATAGAGCCTACGATCTGTTTCCGATTTTAAGAAACCGCAAAAATCAAAAGGCAGGCTCTCTAAGCGGGGGTGAGCAACAGATGCTTGCAATCGCCAGGGCAATGATGAACAAGCCAAAAATATTAATGCTTGATGAACCTTCTCTTGGTTTAAGTCCACTCCTTGTAAGGACAATGTTTGAACTCATCATGACCCTGAACAGGCAGAAGGTGACTATACTGCTTGTCGAACAGAATATCCACCAGGCCCTGAAAATTGCTGATAGGGCCTATGTTATCAAAAATGGAAAAATAACCATGACCGGGGGAGGAGAAGAACTTTTATCAAACCCTGAGGTGCAAAAGGCCTATATCGGAACTCGCTGGAGTAAACAGTAATGCTGGAAATTCTGAATTTAAATCTCATTATTCAGCTTTTGATCAATGGAATTCTTTTTGGAACCATGTACGGGATCGCGGCCATTGGATTGAGCTTAATATTCGGTACAATGCGCATCATGTTCCTCGCACAGGGTTCCATGATCATATTATTCGCCTATATTTGTTACTGGCTATTCGAGCTACTGGGAATAGACCCTTATCTATCCCTCTTCCTAATTGTTTTGATAGGCCTGGGGCTGGGCACAGGAATTTATCATGGTCTTTTCAGAGGTGCCGCGGCTCAGGAGGACAAAAACATCTCTCTATTAATAGCCGTGGGACTGATGTTTTTAGTGGAAAATCTGATGACAGTATTCTGGACTGCCAACCCAAGATCCATCAATACTTTCTATACATCACTGGTGTTTCACCCTATGGGAATAGGCATTCCATTTAATCGGCTTATGGGCTTCATAATTGCGCTTTTAGCCACATCCGGGGTTGTACTCTTTTTAAAGAAAACATTTATTGGAATAGCCGTGAGGGCTGCAGCGGAAGACATGGAAGCCGCCACTTTACTTGGAATAAACCCTCATCGTGTGAACAGTGTAGCGTTTGCTATAGGCACAGGACTCGCTGCTATAGCCGGAGTTGAACTGGCCACGGTCTATCCCTTTGATCCTTTCTTTGGTTTTATTTTTGTTCTTAAGGCCATGATTGCCCTTGCCATCGGAGGAATCGGAAGTGTTTTGGGTGCCCTTTTGGGAGGGATCATTCTCGGCCTTCTTGAAAGCCTTTCATCCTTTTTTATAGGAGGCGGATGGGCGGACGCTGTATCCTATGGTGTGTTTCTGTTTATTTTAATGTTTAAACCTGAAGGCCTTCTGGTCCGCTCAGTAAAAAAGGCATAATATATGAAAACTTATAAACAGATCACACTTATTGCCTTTACCATAGCCATTTTCGCCATGGTACCTTTTTTTGTTAATGCAGAAAAATCATATCTGGTCTATAGTTTATTTCTTTTCTTCTGTTACATTATTATAAGTCAGGCATGGAACCTGATCGCCGGTTACACCGGTCAAATCAGTCTTGGACAACACGCTTTTTTTGGTCTGGGAGCCTATACGACCGCATTGATCTGGCTTCATGATATTACAAAAACAGGCTATTATTTTGATCCTGTAACAATGTTCCTGAGCGGTCTTGTGCCTGCCATACTTGCTATAATAGTTGGCATACCCCTGTTGTCCCGACTCAGAGGCGATTACTTTGCTCTGGGAACTCTTGGAATGGGTGAAATAATAAAAGTAATTTTTGTAAAGGGGGGAAGCCTTACCGGGGCTTCGGATGGATTACATCTTCCATCTGCAATCTATTCCTCCATAAAACCATATTACTGGACCGGTTTATTCCTTGCCATTTTCGCGACACTGGTGGTTTATTTCATGGTCCGGTCCCATATCGGACTTGCACTGAGGGCCATCAGAGAGGATGAAACCTCTGCGGCTGCCCACGGGGTAAATGTTCTTAAATACAAGGTATTTGCTTTTTCCGTTGGAGCCTTCCTCGCAGGCCTTTGCGGAAGTCTCTACGGGATATACCTCTTTCATATAAATCCGGATTCCGTGTTAAAACTTGATTGGACACTCTACCCTGTTCTCATGTGTGTCATAGGAGGTACTGGCAGTATAACAGGGCCTGTTCTGGGAGCATTTTTTATAAACACGGTATTTTCAGTAGCTGATATATATTTTGTTCAGATGCATCCCATCCTTGCTGGACTTCTCATCATAATTGTGAT
>JBHPCX010000159.1:0-5283 GCA_042573485.1 Thermodesulfobacteriota bacterium
ACATACAATAATTTTTCATATTTTCATACAATATATTGTAGTTTTTCATAGGAGAGAACAGGGTTCCAAAATCCGAGTACTATCCGGCAAAATATCATTGATTAATAAAGAAGCCGTTCTTCATATTGAAAAGACCCTTTTAATTCTCTTTAAAATATTATATCCATTAAACTATTATGACCGCAATTATAGCAATAGTAGGCCGTCCGAATGTCGGCAAATCCACGCTTTTCAACCGCCTTTCCAGGTCAAGGGATTCTCTTGTGGATGATCAGCCCGGAATTACCAGGGACAGGCTTTACACAAAAGTATACCGGGAAGGCCGTTCATTCATACTTGTAGATACAGGTGGATTTGACGAGCAGGATCAGGGGCCTTTTTCTGACCAGGTAAAAACCCAGGTATTAAAAGCCGTGGATGAAGCAGATCAGATTATATTTATGATGGACGGCCGAAAAGGGCTCCTTCCCGGAGATGAGGAAGTAGCCGATATCCTGAGACGATACAACAAAAAGATATATACGGTAATCAATAAGATTGACGGACCCGAAAAGGAAGATTTACTGCATGATTTTTTTAAACTGGGGGTTGAAACACTCTACCCTCTTTCATCAGCACATGGTTACGGTCTTAATGACCTTATGAACAGCATCTCAAAGTCAATACCTGAAGAAGACCACGAAGCGGAAACCCAAAATCAAATCAGGGTTGCCATACTCGGAAGGCCCAACGCGGGGAAATCATCACTGATTAATAAAATCACAGGGCTTGACAGGCTTCTGGTAAGTGAATTGCCGGGTACAACGAGAGACAGTATAGACATCCGGTTCACAAAAAACAGCAAGGAATACCTGCTTATAGATACAGCGGGAATAAGGCGAAAAAGCAGGGTTAAAGACCGGATTGATAAGTTTTCAATGATAAAAGCCATCAGGAGCATTGACCGGTGTCACATTGCAGTTATCATGCTTGATGCCGACAGGGGAATCGCGGAACAGGATGCACGGATATGCGGGTATGCCCTTGACAAATCAAGAGGCATAGTGCTGACGGTAAATAAGTGGGACCTGATAAAAAAAGATAATGAACGCAGAAAACAACTCGACCTTGCCATAGAAAGGCAGCTGAATTTCATATCATATGCCCCCAGAATAAACCTTTCAGCCCTTACCGGGGAAAGGGTAAAAAAGATATTTGATAAAATTGATGTTGTTTACGATCAATTCAATATGAGAGTTAACACCAGCGCCGTAAACAGATTGATTGAAGATATGATAATTAAAAGGCCCCCTCCCCTGGTAGGCAAAACGCGGCTTAAATTTTACTACGCGACACAAACAGGCACGAGGCCGCCTACATTTGTTATTTTCGTAAATCGGCCCAAGGCTGTGCATTTTTCCTATAAGAGATTCATCATGAACCAGATAAGGGAAAATTTCGATCTCAATCATATACCCGTCAGAGTTATTTTCAGAGAAAGAAAACGGGAAAGAGGAAGGCAAAAATGAAAAAGATAAAGATAACTATCGGGAACCTGATTATGGAAGCTGATTTGAATGATACTCCAACTGCTATTAAAATAGCCGACATCCTCCCCTTTAAGTCCGCCTTCAACACATGGGGAGAAGAAATCTATTTCACTGTTCCGGTAGAATCCGGACTTGATTCCAGCGCCCGGGAAGTAGTTGAAGCAGGTGATCTTGGTTACTGGCCCACCGGACAGGCATTCTGCATCTTTTTCGGTCAGACTCCCATGAGCAGCCCGGGCAAAATTGTCCCGGCCAGCGCGGTAAATATAATAGGAAAGGTTCTTGGAAACCCCGATGATTTCAATTCCGTGATGGGTGAAAGGGAAATCCTTTTAGAAACAGTCATCACTCGGCCCCTTGAATCCTTGAACCCTTGACCCCTTTTTTACATAATCATGCAACGATATCGAGATTATAATTCCTACCTCCGTGAACTGTTTGGTGAAAGAGTTCAGAAAATTTCCCTTGACGCAGGATTTACCTGCCCGAACAGGGACGGAACCACATCATCAGAAGGCTGTATATTTTGTGATTCCAGGGGATCCGGCAGCGGAGCAATGATCCTTAATAATATATCGTTGGAAAAACAACTGTTATCAGGTATGGAAGTTGCCCGCAGGAGATATAAAGCAAAGAAATACATTGCCTATTTTCAATCCTTTACAAACACCTACGCGCCTGTTGATGTTCTTGAAGATCGGTATAAACACGCCCTTAGCATTGAAGGAGTGGTCGGGCTTTCAATAGGGACCAGGCCCGATTGTGTTGATTATAATGTGCTAAGCCTGTTAAACTCCTTTACGGGTGATTACCTTGTATGGATAGAGTACGGCCTGCAGTCATCACATGACATAACCCTTAAAAAGATCAACAGGGGTCATGATGTAAAGGCCTTTGAAACCGCGGTAAAAATGAGTAGTGAGTCGGGCCTTAATGTTTGCGCTCATGTTATCCTGGGACTTCCCGGTGAGACAAATAAAATGATGATGGAAACAGCAGAATTTCTCGCGAAACAGCCCATTGCAGGTGTAAAAATCCATTCTCTTTTTGTCACAAAAGGAACACAGCTGGCTGACATTTACCTTTCAGGAGAATTCAGGTGTATGGAAAGAGATGAGTATATTGAAACACTCATTGGTTTCCTGGAACTCCTTCCCCCGAAATATGTTATACAGCGGTTAACAGGCGATCCTGACAGAAATGATATGCTGGCTCCGGACTGGGCTCTGGAAAAAAACCGGAACATAAGATTTATTAAGCAAAAGCTTGAAGAGAGAAATACATGGCAGGGGAAAAAGCGGTGAGATCTTCTGCCGGAGTAGATGACCGTTGGCGGATTACAGAAGAAGCAGTTGATGGGCAGCAGTTTGAATTCCATATTCCAGGTTCCATATTCCAGGTTAGAAAAACCTTGGGTGAGAGAGTGTAAGGGAACTAACTTTTTAAAACTTGGAACTTGAAATCTGAAACTTGGAATTCCGCCGGAGGCAGATCACTTCCCATGCCTCTGAGCAACCTTTTCAAACATGGTAACAAGACCTGTCCCCAGTGAGTAAACAGACTCAACATTTATATTATCGCTGGCCGTCCTGTCAAAAAATAGATTAAGGCTCGATTCCAGACCGTCTTCAGGTTTCCAGTAACATATAAGCATGGGCACCTTTGGTAATGGATGAAGAACCAGTGATATATCCGACTCATAATGGTTCTCAATACGCTTGCCGTTAAAGATATGGAGCATGTCTTCGAACAGATCAGTATAGGAATCCGCTACTTTTTTTAAAGGTTTTTCACACTGGTGCACAAAAAAATTATACCAGTCCTGCGCCCTTTTCAACTCCCTGAAGGATATCCATTCACCTGTGGGTTCTTTACCCTCCCCATCCAGGATATAATAAAGAAGCGGGATTGTTATCCATGTATGTATATGTATCTCAGAATAAAACTTCCCGTTTGAGTCAACACTGAAATCCTTTCCGCACACTTTCACAGTCAGTTTGTTATTTTCATATTTAGCCCCTATCCGCTTCGCAGCTTCTGATAAATCGATAACTTTAAGCCTTTCTATCAACTCATAAACAGGATCAGTCAGATCTTTTAATGACGCGGGTTTACTGTCTATAATGGCATATTCATCTATTATTGATGATTCCAGGTGAGTACACTCTGATAAATTCTTTTGCCCTTTGAAGACCGCCGCGGCAAATGCCAGGCACGTAGGACACCCGCACTCTTTGCAGTTTGATTTATCAAGTAGTTTCAGAATATCTATTGTATTGTTTAATGCAGGCATTTTTCCCTTTTATTTTATTAATGGAAATATTATGTCTATATCATGAAATCAAACTACGATAAATTAAATATTTTAAGGACTGAATGACTGACTTAAATAAACGCTTAAAGTACGCGAGAGAGCTGTCATGGCAAAATTTTGGGAAGGTTTTTACAGCCTACCTGCCGGGCATGTTTTCCTATGATGGAACAAAAGGTGATTATCCTGCTGTTTCAATAACTGGTAAAAAATGCGCCCTCCAGTGCGATCACTGCAAAGGCCGGCTCTTAAGGACAATGCCGTCTGCCGTCACTCCGGAAAAACTTGTTGAAATGGCTCTCTATTATGAAAAAAAAGGCTGTCACGGCATACTTATTACCGGGGGATGTGACCGGAAAGGGAGACTCCCCTGGAATAAGTTTTTACCATCTGTAAAAAAAATAAAGGACACAACCGGACTTTTTGTTTCTGCTCACAGCGGTATTCTTGACGCGTCAACAGCGAAGGGATTAAAGGATACCGGTATTGACCAGGCACTGATAGATGTAATCGGTGATGACTCAACCTATAAAAGGATATGCCATGTTGATCACGGTGTATCAAAAATATATGATACTATCGAATACCTGACCAATGAAGGAATCGATGTAATACCACACATTATATGCGGGCTTGAGCATGGCACTATAAAGCATGAAAAACGCGCCCTTAAAGCTCTATCTGTATTTAACCCGGGACTCCTGGTAATTGTATCTCTGATGCCCTTACCCAAAACTCCTCTCTGGGGAAAAATCCCTCCGGCCGCTGAAGAAATAGCAGAAATCATAATAGAAGCAAGACACATGATGCCCCATACAGTTTTGAGCCTTGGCTGTGCCAGGCAAAGAGGTGATATTAACGTGGAATTAATGGCAGTTGACGCGGGAGTGAACAGGATAGCAATTCCATCGGAAGAGACAATAGAACACGCCCGTGAATATGGCCTTGAAATTAAATATCAGAAAACCTGCTGTTCGGTCTCCCAGTCATTTCCGGTTGACAGGTGGGAGGAATAGAAAGACCGGCACGAAAGGGGGCGTGTCACTTTTTTAATTTCTTGACAAACTTGGCATAACCTAACAAAATCAACTAGATAAAAAAACCATTTTATTAACTTTTCGAAATCTATACCAGATTTAATAGTTACCTGATTAGATGTGGCAACTATGACAGTACAAGTAAAGTTGATGAGATTATTTCCTATCTGTAATTATATTATAAGCTAATTAAACACAGTCCTGATCATCAATCTTCAAGGGAGTAAATCAATGGCAGATTCAAACACTCAGGGAATGGCTATTGAGGCAATTGTTATTTTAAACGCGGCATTCACTAATATACGCCTGTACCCTCCCACAAGTGACATGATAGGCAACACGGTTAACCGTGCCTATTCTATTTTCCAGGACATATTTAATCAAGATGACTCGGTAGTTTTTGCCG
>JBHPCX010000015.1:0-51309 GCA_042573485.1 Thermodesulfobacteriota bacterium
TAGAGCAAGTATTTGGGAAAAAGTGTAAAATAAATTAGCTTGTAAAAATCTCTGCGAAGGCGGGAATCCAATTTTAACGAATATAAATGGACTCCCGCCTTCGCGGGAGTGACGGCCTTAACGACTTTTAATAAGCTTGTCAACAAACATTATTTAAATATCAGATAGATGTAGTGCTGAATCTGATAACACCGGAGGTCACATCATGAAAAAAAGAATTGTGATTTGCGCCGATGGAACATGGAACCGGCCTGAAAAAGATTTATCAAAGGATTTCCCCACTAACGTTCTCAAACTGGCCCGCGCCATCAAACCATATGATAGGGGAAAAGTCCCTCAGCAGGTTTTTTACGACTGGGGGATTGGCTCCTATTATGATCCTGTAGCCGGCGGCGCAACGGGAAAAGGTCTTCATAAAAATATTATGGATGACTACAGGTACATTGTTCAAAATTATTCACCCGGAGATGAATTGTTTTTATTTGGATTCAGCAGGGGTGCCTATACTATTAGAAGTTTGTGCGGATTGATAAATAACTGCGGCATTATTAAAAGGCCTGACGCGGAACTGATCCAGGAGGCCTTTAACCACTACAAAAAGAGCGGGCAGGCATATGCACCCAAGGGTGATAAGTCAGTTCAGTTCAGGAAGGAACACTCACATAAATCAAAGGAGATAAAGTTCGCGGGAGTTTGGGATACCGTAGGGGCTATGGGTATACCTTTATCATTCCTGGGTCTCTTTGATGACAAAGATGAATTTTATGATACAAAGATAGGTAAAAACATTCGTGTTGCAAGGCACGCCCTTGCCATTGATGAACACAGGAGCGACTTTGTGCCCACGATCTGGAAGGCACGGGAGGATATGGACCTGAAGCAGGTGTGGTTCACCGGTTCTCACAGTGATATAGGAGGCAGCTATGAACCTGACAAAGACGGGTCGCTTTTGTCAGATATACCATTATCCTGGATGATAAAGCAGGCAAAGGAAACAGGGCTTGCCTTCGAGCAGCACCTGGAACAAGACATCAACCAGAAACCAACCGCAAAACTCCATAATTCACGAAGAAGTTTTTACAGGGTTAAGATGAAACATCACCGCCCGATCGATCATGGTCTCGGGGAAGTGCTGATACATAAAACCGTTAAATCACGCTGGGAACAGGACGAAAATTATCGCCCGGAAAACCTTGAGGCGTATGTAAAGAATAATGGGTGGCCGGCCACTCTTGTTAGATGATCCTGCATGGCTTTTTAAATTTCAACTACTACCAAGGTTTATTAGTTACATTTTAATATCAAAAAGGATAATAATAATTTTGTACTATATACAGGTTATTGCTGGATTCCGCGGTCAAGCCGCGGAATGACTATCTTTGACCATATTTATTTATCCGTCATTCCCCGGCTTGACCAGGGAATCCAGGGTTTTTAATGAGTTGCCTAACTGGATGCCAAATTAATACCACAGGACATATAATTATAACATGTATTCAAGTAGTTATTCATTTTAAATATATTTATAGGTTGAATAAAAAGTAACAAATCTGAATAATATGATTCTGAAAATTAAGACCGGTAAAACAGAAAGAGAGATAGACATGTTGTACAAATTGTTAATGGTCATTGGCCTGGCCTGTTTCATAATAACTGGCTGCAGCTCAAACGTTGAGACTGAAATAATTGGCGAATGGAAAAGCACCGCACCGAAGCAGACCCTGGTTTTCCATCAGGACGGGACGGTTGAAATGAAAAGCCCCAGCCATAGCACCTACTCTGGAAGTTACACCATTCAAGACAGCAATAAACTGACCTTCATATTCCCCAGCCTGTTCAATCCGAAGATAGAACGTGAAGCCAAAATTCGCGGAGAAAAACTTATCCTTCTTGATCCGGGAGGAAGAGAAGAGGTCTATGTTAAGCAATAAACAATGAGCAATTCACCCTGTTAAATGCTGCTTCGCAGCCCGCTGTGCGGATTTAACAGGGTGAACAAGGAACAAAACCTATTGATATCGCATAAAAGCGAATTTTGAATTTTGTGTCATTCTGGTCCCGCATCAAGCGCGGTATAAACTCGGGCGGATATTCTAACCGCCGTCATTCCCGCGAAGGCGGGAATCCATTTGAGATATTTAAAATCAAAAACCAATGGATGCCCGTCTCCACGGGCATGACAGTGCATAAAGTTTTTACTGCTTTCCAGACTAATCGACAATTCCAGCGAAAATCACCAGTGTGATTAATAATGAAACAAGCCCCGGAAACCTGTCTGTAAGTACACTCAATATTAAGAAAAAGTTATTTTGAACTCTTTTTATATTTTCCATGATATTTTCTCCTTTCATGTTTATTTACTTATTTAATAGGCAAAAAGCGCGCCAGAAGGAGTAAAACACCATGTTATCAAACAATATCAATTGGTTAGGATTGTTTCTTTATGTGTTACAGGCTGGATATTATATCCACAAGGTGGCAGTTAAACATATAAAATTGGATACTATGTTCACAATGGAATGGGAAACTTAACTAAAAAAACATGGATTCCCCGGTCAAGCCGGGGAATGACGGCTTTGGGGGATTCCGCGGTCCAGCCTTCGCCAGATGCTATGGCCCGGCAGGCAAGCCGCGGAATACAGAGTTTTGTCATTCCCCGACTTGATCGGGGAATCCAGATATATTGATAGATGTGAATGTATTATATCTGAAAAGGCCAATTATTATAATTTCATTAATCGACTATTCTACCGGCCTGATAATGGCCCGGCAGGGACCTGCGTCACCCTTTTCCATGCGCAGAGGCAGGCATATCATTTCATAGTTGCCTGGAGTCACACCATCAAGATTTAACATTTCCATGATATAAATACCGTTTTCTAAAAGTGTCTCATGAACAAATTTTATGTTCTCCAGGTCATTTTGATTCCCGATAGTAATATAGTCTACTCCCACCAGCCGAATTTTTTGGTCCTTCAGGTAAGAGGCAACTTCGTTGGTGCAGTAAACATAGTCAGTAATGAAATCAGTGGTGTTATAAGCGTATGATGAGTTCCTGGTTTTAAATAGAATCCTTTCACCTTCTTTAATGTCATAAGTTTCAACTTCCTCAAGTTTAATGTTCTCAGGGTCTTTAATCTCGATCACCCGCGCAGGACCTATGGCCGTATCAAGGGGCATCGCGTCAATTGTTGTGCCTTCGGCCATGAAATGGAAAGGAGCATCAATATGTGTTCCGTTATGTGAATTAATATTGATTTGCGACATGGTGACAGGATCACCTTTTGTCCTGTCAAAAATCCGTGTAATGTTCGGTCCCTGTGGATCGGTGGGGAAATAGGGCATGGGTTTATCCACCGGAAAGGGTACACTTATATCAATCCATTCTGATACGGCCATGAGATATTACCTCCCTATACTAACTAGATATATTAATTATTTTGTTTTCTCCATACCTTCCTTTTTGGAGCCTGGACCTTCGGAGGTTCATAACCATCTTTACTGACAACCTCCATCAAACGACAAAAATGCCAGTCAGGGTCTTCGGGCGTCAAACTTCCATCAGTATACCCGGCGCAGTTGCCCGGTTTTTCAAGGGGATATTCTTCAAGAGGATCGTCTTTAAGGTTGTATAATTGACAATTGTCCGCTTCCATACCTCCTGCACAAACTACCTTGAATTCCTCATTGCGTGCTCCTATATGGGGAGTACCTCCCGTCATCAGGTTTACAGCTTCTGTAAGTACATAACCTTCATTGGGATCACGCACCCTGGTTTTTTCATTGAAAAGTACCGGGGTCAGGGAAACTGCATCCAGGGATACTTTCCTTTTCCCTTCACTGTCGCTGACCTCTTCCGGTACTTCGAGTCCTGCCAGAGCGAGTGTGGTGGAGAAAAGGTCGGCAGCATGGGCGACCGCGTCGCTTGTGGAGTTGGCCTTAATACCAGGGCCTTTGATGGCCATGGGAACCAGGGCTCCGCTTTCATAGGCTGTCCCTTTGCCCCTGTCTTTCCTGGTGATATACATGTTCTCAATGAAATCGAGGCCGGGCCTGCCGTACATGGGCGTACCATTATCGCTGATGTAAATGATGTAGGTGTTCGGGTCCAGTTTTTCCACAGCATCGATCAATTTGCCTGTAATAGTATCCATGGAATTTGTCATTGCACGCATCAGTGATTCACCGCTACAGGTGCCTGTATTATTAGACCCGAACTCACCTCCACAGGCCTTCATCTCCTCCAGGCTTTTCCTGTCCAGTGTATCGGCATTGGGTACGGCCATGGCGCTTGGCTGCTGTATTATCGTTGCATGTGATAGATTAAATGCGACCCAGGCAAACCAGGGGTTGTCGGGATTTTCCTTTTCCTGTTTTGTGATCCAGTCAATTGTATCAGCCACCTTTACCACCGGGGCATATGTTGTGGATGCTATGCCAGGCAGAGACCTTTCAGGGGCCTTCCCTGTGATCCACTCATCGGCCGGTGTTTTACCATCCTGGATTTGATAGTTGTATTCCCAGAAGGTTCTTATGGCCGCGCTGAGATTACCTTTAAAAATATCAAATCCCGCCTCCTTTGGCTTCATACCGGGGTAATCCTTCCCTCCGCCTCCAAAACCAGCCGCCAAACCCGCGAGGTGCCATTTGCCGAATAACCCTGTGCTGTATCCGCCTTCATCCTTTAATTTTTGAACAAAAGAGGAGTGCTTCTGAGATAAAGCATCCGCATAGGTGAGTACTTTAGCCTTTTTACCAAAAAGTCCGGTCAGGATAGCAGCCCGTGTTGGAGAACAGAACGGATGAGCCCAGACATTGGTAAAGAGCATTCCTTCCCTGGCCAGTTTATCAAGGCGGGGAGTCGAGGCGGGAAGCTCTTTTATCTTTTTGTAATCGGGGTGATTATGACCTGATGGACCGTATTTTTTTGTCAGGTTATCGATCAGGTCCGGGTACATATTTGAAGTAACATCTACGCCAAAATCGTCGCCGATAATTAACAATATGTTCGGCCTTTTTTCTGTGCCAGGATTTGAGCCTTTAGCCTGGGTAGCGGTGCAAAGGAACAGGTTAATAAAGAGTATCAATAAAACTGAAGTTATTATTGTTTTTGATATCATTTTTCCGGGCATTGCGGTCTCCTGTTGATTGGATTTTTTAAATGCTACAAAAGGCAACACATAATATTGCAGCATTTACGCCCTGTCAAGATTATGAGTATAGCAAAAAAATATTGTCTATAAAGTTAATTTAGAATGACTTCAAATCGACAGGATGAACAGGATGTGCAGGATATTTTTTGTCTTTCCGGAAGAAAGACAAAAAGAGATCATATTTTCAAATAATAAACTTAATGAATAAATATGAAACTTTGATACAGGCAGCTATCCCTGTAAAGTGAATTAACTGCTTAAATATCAAAGCAGAATGGTTCTTTCCTGTTTTCATCCGGAAAACAGGAAAATAAAAATCCAGATAATCCTGTAAATCCTGTCTAACATTTTTTTTAAAATTTTATGCCCTTGTGAGAAAATCCTTTTTTATACAAGAGTGATCCTCAATATTGACTCACAGATTAATAGGTAATACTATGTCATTTTAACCTGTTCCAGCCAGAGAGACCATAACTAAAATTGGAAAAAGTAAACTTGCTGCAAAAAATAATCCATTCAATTTTCCCCGGCCTTTCAGACCCGGACAAAAACCGGGAAAATTCCCGTTATATTTTTAGAAGTCTAATTTTTCACTTCAGACCAAGAATGGTCAATAGCAAAACACTCGATTTTACACTGACATTCGGCCTGGGAGGAATGGCTTTCATCCTGGTTCTTCTGCTTTTCGGTACAGGCCTTCTCATGAAATTCTACTATCTGCCTTTCCCTGACAAAGCATATGAGTCTATTCTCAATTTAAGAAGTAATATCCTGTTTGGCCTTTTTATCCGCAATGTACATTACTGGTCGGCAAATATTCTTATTATTGTAGCGTTTCTACATTTGTTAAGAGTATTTTTTACTTCAGCCTTCCATCCTCCGCGACAGTTTAACTGGGTTATAGGTCTCTTCCTGTTTATGATTATATTATTCTTTAATTTTACCGGGTATCTACTCCCGTGGGACCAGCTTTCCTACTGGGCAATTACCATCTGCACAGGCATGATGGATTATATCCCCCTTATAGGAAAATGGATGCAGGAATCCGTGAGAGGCGGGGCGGAAGTCGGTGAATCTACGCTCTCTATTTTTTACAGCACTCATACGGCTTTATTGCCGGCAGCCCTGATCCTTGTAATACCCTTTCATTTCTGGCGTGTACGCAGGGCAGGCGGGCTGGTTATTCCATCATCACCCTCGGATGAGAGTGATAAAAGCCATACACAGGTCAATACCCTCCCAGACCTGATTTTACGGGAGCTTGTAGCGGCTCTTGTTTTGATTGCAGTAATATTTTTTATCTCCATACTGTTTGACGCACCCCTTGGAGATAAGGCCAACCCGGGGCTAAGCCCCAACCCGACAAAGGCCCCCTGGTATTTTATGGGCTTTCAGGAGATTCTCCTGCATGTACATCCGCTGATTGCCATCTTTGTTATCCCTCTTCTGATTGTTCTTGGCCTGTTAAGCATAGCTTACGGCCGGTATCCGGCCAGCCGGGAGGGCATATGGTTTGTTTCTTTAAAAGGCCGTTCCACAGCTGTTGTCACATTCATTATCGCCCTGCTTGTAACTCCCATAACTATTATACTGGATGAATACATCCTTGACTTCACTGAATGGATGCCAGGGTTGAACCAGGTCATAAGCAATGGCCTGGTGCCCCTTTGTATTGTCCTGTTTGGATGTTTTATTCTTTATCTGCTTTTAATAAAAAAATATTCTCCTGATAAGAATGAAAAAGTCCAGATGGTTTTTATTTTTTTTCTCACGGTATTTATCATTTTTACCATAACAGGGATATGGTTTCGAGGCATCGGCATGAAACTCATTTTCCCATTTAGCATTTAACATTTATCAATTATCAATGACAAATGATCAACGATCAATGAGCAATTAACAATTATCAATAAACCATGACAAATTCCGATAAAATAGAAATGAAACAAACTGATAAATCCACGGATTCTCCTTCCCGCAGGTCCTTTTTAAACAAAATCTGGATCTGCCTGGGGATTGTTGCCGTCATCGAATTAATAGCTGTTATCATCGGCTTTCTGGGTCCCGGAAAATCCCGGAAGACCACTGATAAATCGGGAATCATTATAACAGCCGGTCAGGCCGATAAGTTTCCCGTCAATTCGGTGACTGCCAATATAAAAGGAAGATTCTACCTGTGCAGGCTGGGAGACGGCGGTTTTTTGGCTGTTTCAAGTAAATGTACTCACCTGGGGTGCACGGTTCCATGGGTGGATGAAGAGAAAAGGTTCGCCTGTCCCTGCCACGGATCATCTTTCGATATAAAGGGCAGCGTTATCAGTTCGCCTGCCGCGAGACCCCTTGACATCTACAGCGTCACCATTGAAAACAATGTTGTAAAGGTGGACATCAGCAAAAGAATAAAGCGTGAAAAGTTCTTTAAGGATCAGGTTGTGTACGCCAAAAAGGTTATGAAATGAACGGATGGAAAATAACGGGCATTATCGCCACCATCATCATTGTTCTGTCTATCCCGCTTTACCTGTTAAAGACGGTCTATTTATACCCGCAATTGGGCAATAATCGATCAGTTGAAAAATATGACTTTACAGGCAGCCTGAAATGCGCGGACTGCCATAGGAAAGAGTATGATAAATGGCTGGATTCTCATCACGACCACGCCATGGAAGTTGTGAGTGAAAAAACCGTATTGGGTGATTTTAATAACGCCCTGTTCACCAACCATGACGTAACATCAAAATTTTTCCGAAAAGCGGAAAAATTCTTTGTTCACACACAGGGCCCGGGAGGTGAGATGAAGGACTTTGAAATCACCCATACCTTCGGCTGGTACCCCCTTCAGCAATACCTTGTTCCTTTTCCCGGGGGGCGCCTTCAATGCCTGCCCATTGCCTGGGATACTCAAAAAAATGAATGGTATGATCTCAACCGGGACAAAATGATAGATCCGGGAGACTGGCTTTACTGGACAAACGCAGGGCAGAACTGGAATGGAATGTGCGCCGAGTGTCATTCAACAAATCTTAAAAAGAATTATGATTTAAATACTGATACATACCATACCATCTGGACGGATATTGATGTAGGCTGTGAGGCATGTCACGGTCCCGGTTCAAAACATGTTGAATGGGCTGAAACACCGGAAATGGGCCGGCCCAGGGTCAACAATTATAATCTCGCGGTCAGGACTTCTGAAACCACTTCCGGTGAACTGGTGAATTTGTGCGCTCCATGTCACAGCAGGCGGGCCATCCTCGGTGATTATACCCACTCGGAAACGGACCTCCTGGACAGCTTGCTGCCGACCCTTATTACTTCCGAATTGTACTTCCCTGACGGTCAGATCCTGGAAGAAGTATATGTTTACGGGTCATTTACACAGAGCAAAATGTATAACCGGGATGTGAAGTGCAGTGATTGTCATGATTCCCACAGCGCGAAGTTGTTAATGGAAGGTAATGACCTTTGTCTCCAGTGTCACAGGGCAGGTGAATATAATACAGCGGAGCACCATTTTCATAAAAGTAAAGGAGAGAAAGGAGAGCCGATCAAATCCGGTGATGGAAAAATTCTGTTTAATGTGGGCACAGGGTCAGAGTGTGTACAGTGCCACATGCCCGGTCGAAACTACATGGTAATTGACAACAGGTCTGATCACAGTTTTAGAATTCCCAGGCCTGATCTCAGTGAAAAGATCAATGTACCGAACGCATGCAACATGTGCCATATCAATGAAACAAACCAGTGGTCTGATGAGTGGATAACCAGGTGGTACGGCCCGGGTCGAAGAAGCCATTACGGGACGATCATTAAAGACGGACAAAGCCGCGATCCTTACGCCTGCAACGACATTATCAGCCTTGCCGCGGACTCTCTTTACCCGGTAAATGTCAGAACTACCGCCCTTTCTCTTTTAATGAACTGTCCCGGCAGTGAAGCGTCAAGGTTATTTGAAATATCACTGATGGATGATGAAGCCTTGGTACGCCACACATCGGTCGAGCTCCTGAACATTGAAGATGATAAAGAAAAGGCGATACTCATTGCCCCTCTTTTATATGATTCTGTAAAGGCAGTACGGATACAGGCAGCGTCAAAACTTGCGGGTGAACCTTCAAAGTATCTGGATGCTGATCAGAAAAGAGTCTTTAACAAAGTACTTGATGAGTTCATATCATCCATGGAATATTCTGCTGATTTTTCATTTGGACGCCATAACCTGGGAAATCTCTACAGAGCCCTTGGCAGAGATGAAGAAGCAATAAGTAATTATGTGGCGGCAATAAGGATCGATAACCTCTTCTACCCCGCGAAAGTAAACCTGGCCATGCTTTATAATGACTCGGGGGACAAAGATAAAGCGGAAGAACTTTTCAGGGAGGTTGTCAGGGAGCATCCGTCCCTGCATGAAATATCCTACTCTCTCGCGTTGCTGCTCGCAGAAAAAAATAAATATGGAGAAGCTGAATTGTTTATGGGAAATGCTGCCTCAAATATGCCCGGGGCAGCCAGGGTGCAATATAATTACGGATTGCTGCTGCAATACTTAAAAAAAGACAGGAAAGCTGAAGCTGCACTTCAAAAGGCCCTTGACCTGGAACCGGAAAATATGGACTTTTTATATGCTCTTTTTGATTTCTATTTTCAAAGGTCAAAATTCAATCAGGCAAAAACTATTGCTGAAACAATGGTGAGAATACACCCGGAGTTGCCGGCTGTCAGAGAATTGCTGGACATTGTCACAAAACTAATCGAATCGAATGAATGAGATGGCGCAAGGTGAGTCGCATCATTGAAAATGGATATTTTATAAAATTATTTTTAATTAATAACTGAACCTTTTGGCTGAGGGTATAAGTGCTACATGTTAAATTTCCTTGCAGGCAAAAAGGCTGAGATGACCTCCTGTTTTGCACGAATGCCTTCTTTTGTTCGTTCGAAGAGTCCCATATCTATCAATTTATTGACGTCACGAACCATTGTTTTCCTTGTTTTTTTTGCATAAGCCGCAGCCATTCGAGTACTTATTTCGGGAATTTTGGATATACGTATTGGTTTATCCGTATAAAAAGAAAGATCTAATGCCAGGCGCCTTTGACGGCCAGCAGTCTCGGATGTTTGATCTTTGAACATCTCATGAACATAATTTCGCCATACAATGTCCCACTGCTGATGACGGATGATATCGAGCTGTTCTTTTAATTGATCAGCAAAACCAGTAGTAGCGTATTTAATAAAATCCGACACATTACCTTTTGTTTTGGTGGTTTTATCTAGTTGCCTATAATACTCTGTTCGAGTCTGGTTATAGAAATTGCTTAACAGATGCGCAGCAGGTGTTGGAACGCCAGCTTCCAGTAGAATTTGGAATTCAATTAACCTGGCGGTTCTACCATTTCCATCGCCAAAAGGATGTATCCAGACAAAATAGATATGAGCGATAATGGCTTTTAATATAGAGAAAGCTATCCTGTTGTTTTCAGGAATATGGAATTCGTTTAACCATGAACATAATTCTTTAAGGAGGTATTCACAGTCTTTTGCCGGTACTGCTCGATAACTGCCGACACCGACAGAATAGGTTCGAACCTGGCCAGGAATAATTGATTCCTCAAGAGATAGGCCATCCAATACAAGTTTGTTATAGTCCTTAATCTTATCGATAGAAATATCGGCTTTGTTATGAACCAGGATATCGTTAGCGATATTGTCACAAGCTGTGATTATATTATCTATTTCTTTTGCTAAATATTCTTTGGAGGGAGGCAGTTTTAATTTGCCCTCAAGGTGTTTGATAACTTCAGATTCAGTTAATGTGTTGCCTTCTATTGCTGTTGTTGCTAAAACGCCCTTAGCTAAATAGACCATATGTAACTGTTTTGCTACGGCAGGCCTGAGGGGAACTCCTGAGATATGTACGCATTTAGATTGGGCTTCACCTAAAAGAATCCATGCCGTATATTCAAGTAATCGAAGATCGATTTGGAATGTTAGCCAGGAATGTGTCTTTTTATATGTCCTCATATATGTCCCTTTTTACATGAGATATTATACTGTTATATCATTGAGTTATTAGATTTTATGCTTATTTTTGTACTATAATATGTCCGCAATATATCATTGTCAACAAATAAATTGTTCTCATTATTTTTATAAAAAGAATTATGGATTAAATCTGAGTCAGATCAGAGAATGCCCTTGAGGTAATAAAATCAAACCATTTAAGCATCAAATTGAATTTAAAAATCGAAAGCTGCTGCTCAATATTTACCGTAGGAATTGTAAGCATTTGAGGATTGTTGTAAATCCTGACCTGAGTGTGAATGTTTATACTCCGAAAAATGCATCTGATAGATTTATCCATGAGTCAGTAATCAAAAAGGCCCCATGGATTTTAAGATCAATTAAAAAACTTGAAAAGTGCCGTGTTTTATCTTCTCCGGAAAAATATATCTCAGGAGAAAAGATTGCTTATCTTGGAGAGGAATATCTCCTCAAGATTATAAACGGTAAAAGACGGCCTTCGGAGCTTTTAGAAAATAACCTGGTTGTCAGTGTGACAAACCCTGACACAAAAAGTGTTAAAAAAGCGGTGAACAGGTGGTATCGTGCCCGGGCCGGGGAAATTTTCGGCAAGTACCTTCAAAAACGCCTTTCTATTGCCTCACAATATGGAATAACAAGACCATTTATGAATATACGCCTGATGAAAAGCCGGTGGGGAACCTGCAGGTCATCCGGTAAAATAACTTTAAATCTCAGGTTGATACAACTTCCTGAAATTTGCATCGAATACATTGTTATGCATGAGCTTTGCCATTTGAAACATCCAAATCATTCAAAACATTATTATTCCTTTTTATCCCTTTGCATGCCTGAATGGAAAGCGCACAAAAGGCTTCTTGATAGTATTATACTTACTTATTGAATCAGACCCTTACAGCCGTTACCGTCTTCTAAAGCAATAGGTTTTATTGGCTTACATTAGGATTGACACCTTTATTCTTATGGTCTAATTATATTAATCTAAATGACAGTAAACATAGTTTATTTCATTGAATAAGTTTTTAAGATAATATTGTTAGCTATCCATCTTTTTGAATTAGATTCCTGTTGATAATATCTCTAAACCGGGGTGCCCTATTGAAGGCTTCAGACGAAATATCTTCCACAGAGAAACTCCTGGATCTTATTCAAAAAGGGAAACCCTCTGAGCATGAAACTCCTCTCCTCAATTTGCAGACAAACCACAAAAAGAAATTTTTCATCGAGCGGTTTTTTAAAATAAATGAAAAAATCGGAATTCATTTTGGATATCGGGACATAAGGCTGGTAAAAATTAGAGATGATTCAAAAGGTTCCTGGAGAATTATCGAATGCAGGAGTGAGCCCCTTGATTTTAGTGATAATAGTAAAATAAAAGATACAAACCGTTCCTTCAGGAAAATCCTTGAAGAGTTTTGCGGTGATCCAAAAAAAATTGACATTTGGTGCATAATGTCATCATCCAAAATTGAAGTGCGGAACATAATAATTCCGAAAGTACCAAAGGGCCAAATTTCTAATGTCGTTAAATGGACAATTAAGAAAGAGATAAAATTTGATGAGAAGGATTCAATTATTGACTTTGAGATACGCGATGACGTGAGTGATAACGGCATTTTAAAAACATCTGTCATGACCTTTATTGTACCCAGATCAGAGGTTGATGAACTAAAAAATCTATTTTACGGTGCCGGTTTTCCACTAAAGGGTATATCCATTGGATCATTTGCAATCCAAAATCTTTTCAGAACAGAATTTTTGGTTACCGAAAAAGAAAATTCGGGGAATATTTATATAGGCGAAGATTGGTCCAGCATAGATATATTTTCATCCGGCAGCCTCACCCTATCCCGAAATATTAAGACAGGCGTAAAAGGAATGATTGAAAATTTATCAGGCTATATCAAAGATAAACATTATGAAAATCATTCCAAAACAGAAAATTCATCTTCTGAACATTCAAGTGAACGCCTTTCAAAAAACATCCTCTTAAATTTCTGTCGTAATATTGGAGAATCAGAGGCCGACTTTGCCGACGCGGATATAACGGAGACAGAAATCTTAGAAGCTATAAATCCCCATTTTGATAGATTAATAAAGCAGACAGAGAGGAGCTTTGAACATCATGCCCTGTCAATGAAAAATGGAGAAATGAACAGGATTTTTTTGAGCGGGGAAATATATGCCTATAAGAATATGGATAAATATATCAGTGAACTTATTGGTATACAAACCGAAATGATAGATCTGCCAGACCCGTCTGCAAATCTTCCAAAACCAGTACAAATTCCTGAAAACATTATTGACAGGGCCTGTTATGTTCCCGCATTCGGTATCGCGCTTTCTGATAATTCAAGGACTCCAAATTTTCTTCATACATATGAAGATAAGGAGGAAAAAGAAAAAGTTGGAAGAATAGAACGCCTGTCCACCATCATCTTTGTTTTGCTTTCGCTGATCAGCATAATTTTCTTCTTCTATCAAGGCGGGCTTATTGAGAAAAAGAAATCGGATATAAAAGCTTCACAATACGAACTTCAAAAATACGGCCCCCTGGCAGATCTTAATACTGTTAATCAATTTGTAATCAAGGCAAAAGAAAACCAGAATGAATTAAAAGCATACGCCGGCAGATATCTCGGCCTGGCAACTATCTCAGAATTGTCAAACCTGACTCCTCCGGAGATAAAGCTGAGCAACCTCCGTGTCATCCTGAATAATGATATTAACCAGGGAAAAGATAAAACCGCTGAAAATAATTTAACTATTGAAGGATCTGTATCAGGGAAAGATACGGACCTTGAGTCCTGCCTAGCTGAATATATTCTCTCACTTGAGAACAGCCCTCTTTTCCTGCAGCCGGTTATCTTAAACAGCACCCGTGAATTTCTTGACGGAGAAGAAGATTTATTGTTTACTCTTAATCTTACAATAAAATCGGATTAAATATTATTATGGAACAACTCTCTCTGCCAAAAAATAGTTTGATTTTAATTAGCGGTTTCATTTTGATATTAGTAGTTTTTCTTTCAGCAGCGATCTATCCCTTTCACAGAAACCTGGCATCTCTGGATAAAGATTTGATCAAAATCAAAAACCAGATAGATAAACAAAAGATCATATACCCGTTTTTCAGGGAGATGATAAATAAAATCAATAAAGAAAATAGTTTTGATCTTCCGTTTCCGAAAAAAGCTGATTTTGATCGCAAAAAAATTCAAATGGTACCATCCATTTATAAGGAGATGGCTTCCGACGCCGGATTGACCCTGGTAAAAGTCGATCCGGATATCAGGGTATTGACTCGAATAAAGTCTGACATCCTGTCTTCAAGCATTCTTCTCAAAGGGGATTTTTTTAATTTCAGGAGATGCCTTGTTATGCTGGGCGGACTTCCATATCTGGAATCAGTTGAGGAGATCCGGATCGAATCAACGAAGGAAGAGGACCTTTTCAGCCTTAAGATCAACCTCTATATAGGAAAATAACCAGGGGAAAAGCTTCTAACTCCGAATTTTATGTTAGCCCGGAAACGTATATTTTTAATTAAAATTTAAACGCATTCGAAGTGAAAAATGATGTCAGCAAGGGAAAAAATCATCCTCATCCTCATGATACTGGCCGTTCTATTCGGACTTTTTGAATTTCTCTTCAGCACGCCTTCTGATCCGGAGATGATGGTCAATAAAAAAAAGTTAGAGGAATTAAAAAACAGCTTGTCCTCTTCTGCTGTGGTTATCTCTACAGGAAAACTCTCGGATAACCAGTCGTATATAATTGATACTGCGGCCATGGATTGGATAAAAAACCCCTTTAAGGATAATTTTTCCCATGATACTTTATCAAAGAAGAAGGTGCTCTCCGGACAAGAAGGAAAAGATAATAAAAAAGGCATCCGTAAATTAATTTATTCCGGTTTTTTGAGTATGACTAAAAAGCAAATGGCAATTATTAACGGATTAGAGTATGAAGTTGGTGATGAACTTGAAACAGGAGGCTATATTGTTAAACAGATAAAGCCTTCGGAAGTCCTTCTTAAAATGAAAAACCAAGATAAAATCATAAGTATAACTTTATCAGAGTAGAATTTTCAGAGGATTGTATTTTGAAAAGAATATTATTTTTTCTTATAGTCTTAAATCTTACCGTCTCTGCCGGGTTCCTGGGGTGCGCCAGTGATAAAAAAGCCCGGAATGATTTATTTTTCAGAAAATGGAAACTGCTCGCAGAGGAATCAAAAGGACACTCTCCAGGAACAAAAGAACAGGATTATAAAGTATCCGCCATAGGTGATACGCTGGATTCCGACACTACATCTGAGCCGGAGAAGGAAACACCTGCAACCGAATATTCATTACCTGCCGACAGTGTAACCATGAAAATACCAAAAGGAGATCTTGTTACGGTTTTAAGAACTCTGGCAAGGATGGCGGATCAGAACATACTCATCAGTTCTTCAGTACAAGGTGAAATAGACCTGGACGTAAAGGATGTGCCCTGGAATCGAATATTCATGGGTATTCTAAGAACGAACGGTCTTTCCTTTAAATGGGAAGGTAACATAATACGCATTTTAACACTTGAAGATTTAGAACACGAACTCAAAGTAAAAAGCCTGCAGACAAAACAGCAGGCACAGAAGATTGATACTGACAGGGCAGAGCCCTTGCTTACAAGGATCATTGATATTGACTATGCAGATCCCGAAAAGATGAAAAATAATTTGAAGGAATTCCTTATAAAGGATGTGGATGGGAATCCCAGGGGATCAATTATGGTTGATGGGCATACTAACTCTCTTATTATACAGGCCGGCAGGAGTGACCTCGACAGGATAATGTCTTTAATTGAGAAGCTAGACAGGCCAACACCCCAGATTCTGATAAGCGCGAATATAGTTGAGGCCACTAAAGATACAGCCCGAAACCTGGGTATACAATGGGGCGGTGTATATTCTTCCTATACAAGTGCCAACAATAAAGTATCCATAACTTCAGGTACCAACGATTATGCAGTGGACTTCCCTGTACAAGATGACGCTATTATATCGGCTGGAGGGGTCGCATCACTGGGAGTAATGTTCGGAAAGGCGGGCTCAAACTATCTTGACCTGCAGCTTACCGCGCTTCAGGAAGAAGGCATGCTCAACATTCTTTCCAGTCCTTCCATTACAACCCTTGATAATCAAACGGCCTTTACGGAAAATGGTGAGCGGGTACCCTATGTTTCAACTGATAACGAGGGAAACAGGCAGGTCAAATTTGAAGATGCCGTACTTAGACTGGAGATCACTCCTCATGTAATAGATGACGAAACACTTAAAATGAAGATCATTGTTAAAAAGGATGAGGTGGATACTTCCCGCACAGTGGACGGCAATCCTTTGATTGTCAAAAAAATGACCGAAACAAGCCTTATCACAAGTAATGGTGAAACCATTGTTATATCCGGTCTTACAAAACAGATAAAAAATGTATCCGATAGCGGTGTGCCGGGCCTTAAAGACATACCTTTACTGGGTTATTTATTTAAGGGTGAAAATAAGACTGATAAAATGGAAGAGGTTTTGATATTTATTACTCCCCAGATACTTGAAAAGCATGCACCCGATTCTGAAGATTAAATATAAAAAGATTCTCTCCTCACCGGAACCCGCTGAATTAAAATCCAATAGTATTCCGGGAGCATCCATAATAGATTTTTTTCAATCAACATCACAAAAATATATAACAGATAATATAAACCAGGCATGAATAATTTTTTCTTAAGATTTTCTTTCTTAAAATGGATTACTTTAAAGTCATTAACTTAAAAAAAGAACCTTTTTCAAATTCACCTGATCCCGACTTTTTTTTCAGGTCGGATACCCATGTCGACTGCCTTCAGAAAATCGAACTCTCTATAAGATTAAAAAAGGGGCTCGCAGTTGTTATCGGTGATGTAGGCACTGGCAAGACAACCCTTTGCCGGCAGATGATAAGGAATTTTGCCGATGATGATCAAATTGAAACACATTTGATTCTCGACCCGGGTTTTAGAGACGCTTCAGAGTTTTTACAAAATCTTGCCAAGATATTCAGGAAACGAAAGCCTGCCAGAGGAACCAGCGATTTACAGATAAAAGAAACAATTAAAAGATATCTTTTCAAACGGGGCGTTGATGAAGATAAAACAATCCTTCTAATAATAGATGAAGGTCAAAAACTGACGGGCCAATGCCTGGAAATACTCAGGGAGCTTTTAAACTTTGAGACAAATGATCACAAGCTACTGCAGATAGTTATTTTTTCCCAACAGGAACTGGAAACCATATTGCAGGATCACACTAATTTCATTGACAGGATAAGCCTGTATTACACTCTTAAACCATTTAATTTCAGGGAGACCATATCTTTAATCCGTTTTAGACTGGAGCAGGCCGGTGACCCTAACAGAGGTTATAAATTCTTGACTTATCCTGGGATGATAGCCCTTTATCTTTCAACAGGAGGGTACCCGAGAAAGATAGTAAATCTTTGCCACAGGATTCTTTTAACGCTTATAATTCAAAATCGATCAACCGCCGGCTGGTCAGCAATAAGAGCCAGTGTAAAAAGGACATTTTACAGCAAAAGTCGGGGCCATAGAAATGGGTTTATATTAATTCTGATTATCATATTCATGGCAGCGTTATTGTTCTTTTCCGAACCTTTTTTGTCATCAATAAAATCATACTTCATCGATAATAATTCAAAACCGGAAGTTAAAACCGACAGCAAATTACAGGTTATAGCTAAAATTGACGAGGTCACTTCCGATATATCCAATAAATCTCCTGAAGAAGTCATTTCCACAGGGGAAAAGATTTTGAAATCTCAAAATCCGGAAGATGAAACAGCTCCATATCCTGATTCTCAAAACAATATCAGCCCGCCGGATATTCTGGGAGAACTGGCAATAGGGAAGAATGAGACAATAGGAAAAATGATACAGCGTATATATGGGGCCTTTACACCTGATAAGTTGAAAATCATCCTGGAGAATAACCCTGGCCTGGGAAATCCGGACAAGCTTAATATCGGTCAATTGATTTATTTTCCATTTATACGCACGAAAGAAAATACATTAATAAATTATTACTGGGTGGAAATTGACCGTATGAATACACTCAGGGATGCATATGGCTTTCTAAAGAATTACCCTTATGATGAGCCATATGTTATTATGATTCCCTATTGGGATACAAATAAAGGATTACAATTTAGTATCGTTTTAAAAAATTACTTCAGGGAAAGAAAGTCCGCGCAGGAAGAGTTAAAAAAACTACCTGCCGGGTTTCTAAGCAGGGCAATCGTTTTGGGCGAATGGACAGAAGAGACAACTTTCTGCTCAAACCCTGTGTATTGATAATTTTCCAGACCGTTTAATATCAAGGAGCTTAATTTGAGACACAAGAAGAGATTGGGAGAACTGCTTGAAGAGGCAGGCCTGGTAACCGGAGACCAGATTAAGGAGGCTTTAGGAAAAAAGGGCAATTCAAGTTTGAAAATAGGAGAGCTATTGATCCGGCAGGGTATTTTGAACGAAGATCAAGTTGCGGATTATCTGGCAAAGCAATTAAATACACCAAGATATGATCCGGCAGATTTCCCTGAAAATCAGGACTTAAAAATGCTTATACCTGCTGAAATAGCCAGGGAACACAGGGTCGTTCCATTGAGCAAGGAAGAAAAGACACTTACAATCGGCATTGAAGACCCCATGGATATTTTAAAACTTGATGCCATCGAATCCTTGACAGATATGGATGTCGATACTGCCATTTGCACTGAAAAGGAAATGAATTACTTACTTAGCTGTTATTATGGCTCTTATTCATCCTTAAATGGAGTGCTGGAGGATATAGAGGGAGAAAAAGACAGTAACGGTATAGAATGTGAAATCGCTGCCGAGGATAGAGAGAGTGATTCAACCGGGGAGTTAGCAAACGAGGCTCCTGTTGTCCGCATAGCTGATGCCATACTGAGAAATGCCATTAATGACGGGGCCAGTGATGTTCATATCAGTCCTGAAAAGGACTATGTCCAGATAAGATTCCGTATTGACGGAAAATTGCATGAAATACCCTCACCTTCAAAAGCCATGTTTCATGCCCTGGTATCAAGACTCAAGGTGCTTTCCGGCATGGATATCTCCCTGTCCAGGGTGCCTCAGGATGGCCGATTCTCAATGGATATAGAGGATAAGGAAGTTAATATAAGGGTTTCTACGATCCCGACTATTTATGGTGAGAATGTTGTAATGAGATTGCTGGACCTGAGTTCGGGGATTCATACTCTTGAGAGCCTGGGTATGGCCGATGAAGATATGAAAAAAATTGAAAGCAGTATTACAAAACCCTATGGAATGATACTCAGTACCGGACCGACAGGAAGCGGAAAGACAACAAGTCTTTATTCAATATTGTCCAAGCTCAATAAACCCGATATCAACATTATGACACTTGAAGATCCCGTAGAATACCGGGTGGAAAAAATACGTCAGATACAATTGAATAAAAAAGCTGGAATGACTTTTGCCGATGGGCTCAGGTCAATTCTTCGGCAAGATCCCGATGTCATAATGGTGGGTGAGATCAGGGATGCTGAAACTGCGAGGATCTCGGTTCAATCAGCCCTTACAGGTCATAGAGTATTAAGCACTGTTCATACTAATGACGCGACAGGAGCAGTAACACGATTACTGGATATGGGTATTGAGCCGTTTTTGGTATCATCTGTTATGCTCCTGTCATTTTCCCAGCGCTTGATTCGTAAAATCTGTCCCGATTGTAAAGAAAGTTATGCTCCATCACCTGAATTATTAAAGGAATTCGGGATCAATAAAAGTAATGAAATCCGTTTCTATAAAGGAAAAGGATGTATCTCCTGCAAGAATACAGGGTATAAAGGCCGTACAGGTATTTTTGAGGTGCTTCTCATCGACGAAATGGTTCAGAAACTTATACTGAAGAGAGCATCATCCCAGGAGATTTCAAAATCCGCGCAAAATGCGGGTACACTTAAGGCATTGAGGGATGACGCTATTGAAAAGGTATTAGAGGGAATAACAACACTGGAGGAAGCAGCCTTTGCTGTTATGACTTAGCATGACAAAATATTTTTACAAGGCCATAAACGAGCTGGGTGATACCGTTTCCGGCACGCTGGAATCTGAATCCAAAGAAAAAGCAACGGAACTTATCTCTGATTACGGCTTTATTCCTTCATTTGTGGTTGAGGAGAGTAAACGCTCAGGCGGGTTCGATCTTGATGCGGTTAAAGAGAAATTTACACGAATCAAGTTTCAGGAGCTTATCCTTTTCACGAAACAGTTCAGAACCATGATTAGATCAGGTGTTCCTATAATAAACCTGCTGCAGGTACTCGAAAACCAGACAGAGAACATCAAATTAAAAAGAACAATAAGTAAAATATCTTTGGATGTTAGAGCGGGTTCATCTCTTTATGAATCAATAAGCAAGTATCCGAACATTTTTTCAGGCTTATACTGCAATATGATCCGTGCCGGTGAGATGAGCGGTGTCCTGGCTGAAGTGATGGATAAATTAATATATGTGCTTGAACATGAAAATAAGATCAAATCCGATATTCGTTCAGCATTACAGTATCCTTTTACGGTATTGATTTTTTTGGGGGTTGCTTTTTTTATTCTTTTAACCTTTGCTGTCCCGAGGTTTGTGAGTATTTTTTTAAAAGCCGGAATAGAGCTTCCGTTACCTACCAGGGTCTGTATGATTTTGTATCAATTTCTTACCAGTTACTGGTATGTCATTATCGGATTAACAGTCGCCATTATACTGTCTTTATATTTTTACATCAGGACCGAAAGAGGTCTTTATCATAAAGACACCTTGATATTAAGGTTTCCTGTCATGGGCAGTCTATTCGTTAAAGCAGCGATGTCCCGTTTTGCAAGTATTTTTGCAATACTATACGATAGTGGAATCCCTATACTGGAATCAATAAATATTCTCTCAACGACCATTGGAAATAGCGCTATTTCATATGAATTCGGCAAAATAAGGGAGGGAGTCAAAGGAGGCCGCGGGATAGCTGTACCATTGAAATCAGCCAGGTTTTTCCCTCCTATGGTGGTGGATATGGTTGCAATCGGTGAAAGTGCAGGGAGGTTGAGCGAGATGCTCAGGGATATATCTTCTCATTATGATGAAGAAGTGGATTATGCGGTTAAGCGGCTTTCTGATTCCATTGCTCCCGTGCTTACAGTGGGCCTGGCTGTAATTGTGGGGTTTTTTGCGCTTGCTATATTTCTTCCCATGTGGGACCTGTCCAAGCTGGCCATGTAGAAAAGAGGAAAAGGTGTGAAAAAAAAATATTTCCACATTAGCCTTTATATAATCATTCCATTTATCTTCTCCGGAATTGCTTGTTTTTCAGCCATAATTGCCTACAGGCTTGCATTAGATTCCATTACAAAATCAACCGGTTTTTTCTGGTCAATGCTTATCTGGTTAATCGTAATTGTCATAGGTTCTTATTTTTGCGGTCTTGTCCTGGTTCGCCTCATCCTCAGACCTATCGAGGAATTTATGAGGAAGACAGAAGAGCTTCCGGTTCTTGCGAATAAATCCTTGAATACTGCTGCAACGGATTCAGGCGATGAATTGAAACATTTTGAGGATTTTTTTGAACAGGTTACAGATGTACTCAGCAAGGTTGAGGCCAGAGAGCTTTTTCCACAAATTATTGGGCAGAGTAAAGCAATCCTGGGGATTCTAAGCAGAATAAAAAAGGTTTCACCTACCGATACAACAGTGCTTATCTTTGGAGAAAGCGGTACCGGTAAAGAGCTTGTTGCAACCAGCATATATGAACATAGTTTGCGGAAAAGAAGGCCTTTAATTAAAATTAATTGTGCTGCTATACCGGAAGGCCTTATGGAAAGTGAACTTTTCGGGCACGAAAAAGGGGCCTTCACAGGCGCAGTTTCAAAAGTACGGGGCAAATTTGAAATAGCTGACCGGGGAACAATTTTTCTTGATGAGATAGGAGACATGCCCCTGACTATCCAGGCAAAAGTGCTCAGGGTTATTCAGGAAAAGGAGTTCGAAAGGGTAGGAAGCAGCAAAACAATAAAAGTCGATATAAGATTTATAGCAGCTACAAACATGAACCTTGAGAAAATGGTTGAAGAAGGCACGTTCAGGGAAGACCTTTTTTTCAGACTTAATGTATATTCTATCAAGGTACCTCCACTTAGAAACAGGACTGATGATATTCCATTTTTAGCGAATTATTTTTTAAAATTATATCCTGACTCAAATAAAATCACTCCTGAGGCCATGGAGGCTTTGAGCAATTACTCATGGCCTGGAAATGTCAGAGAACTTCAGAACACCATTGAACAGGCTTCAATAATATCTAATAATGATATAGATACCCGCAGTCTACCGACAAAAATTCGTAACGCTGCCAGTAATTATATAAAGAATCTCTCCAATGGGAATGAGTTAAAATCAATTGATGAACAGCTGACTGAACTTGAAAGACGTATAATTCTTGATGCCCTTATTAAAAGCAGCGGTGTCCAGGTCAAGGCGGCTGAACTCCTTGGAATTAATCAAAGGAGCCTCTGGCACAGGATTAAGAAATTTAATATTGATGTAAAAGAAATGAAGAACAATGATCTGCAAAAATTGTAGATAAACCTCCGCATATTGTTGATTTTATGTTTTTGCTTTTCATTTCACCTTTGGCATAATTGATTAAATATGATATAAGTCATTCATATTATGAGAAACAATCTATTCCTAATTGGTCAAAGAAGGCGTTGGCATGATATATGCTTTAATTATCAAATGATCGTAGCTTATTATTAATCTAATAATTGTATGGATAAATCTAATTCATTTAATATTTCAGGAGGAGACAATATGTATCGTAAAGCGCTTTTAAAAGGTGAGGAAGGATTTACACTGATTGAAATTATCGCGGTTTTGATAATACTTGGAATAATGGCCGCTGTGGCTGTCCCCAGGTATGTTGATTTAACAACAAATGCTGAATTAAGAGCAATTGATGCAGGCGTCTCCGAACTTAACGGCAGAGAAGCTTTGACCTGGGCAAATCAGATGATATCCGCTGCCGGATATGTTGATGATGCAACTACGTTTGCAGCAGTCAGCACGGATCTGGGAGCTGATTACTCATGGAGTGCGGCGCCGGATGAGACCGGTGGAGATCTTGATTTCGGATCTCAAACCGTTACTTTGGCCAGGACAGCATCTACCGCTACTTCCCCCGGAAGATGGGATTAATACATGATTTAAAAAATTATAAAATATTGAGCATATAAATATTATGGTGCAATAGTTAAAAGGCAGCATTGGGTTTTAATGCTGCCTTTTTTATGAAAATAGAGGATTCAGGTACTACCTTTAATCAGTGAATATGACATGATCGAGGGCAAAAAAAAATTCAAACGTATAAATGGCTTCACTCTTATCGAAGTAATAGTCATACTTCTTTTGATAGGATTATTCAGCACAGCAGCTCTTTCCAGGTATTCCTCAACAAATCCCTTTAAGCTTTTAAAAGAAACCGAGACATTAAAGAATCATCTCTATCACGCAAGGGCAAGATCGATGGGTGATGATGTCCAGTGGGATATAAAGATTTTAGCCGGATCATATACACTTGAAAAAGACGGAGTAACTGCTCCCGTTAATCTGCCCGGGGAGGATTCTCCTGCTCATAGCCTTAGCAATGGAGTTACCGTGACCACAGGAGCAGGATCAACTGTATATTTTGACAAGTGGGGCAGTCCGGGTCCGGCTGATATAAATATAATACTGGAATTGGGTACTGAATCACGGAATATAACAATTTCTAAAAATACAGGATTTATTGAATAATGACCTCGCCACGTGAAATCGACTATAAGGGTTTTACCCTTATTGAAATTATAGCAACTTTATTGGTTGTTTCCATACTCGGCACACTGCTCTTTCAGTATTTTGGTGAAAGCTTTATGAGAAGCAGCAAGCCGATAGAAAGATTAAATCAAACTCTTATACTGCAGCAGGTAATTGAAAACATAAATGAAGATTATGAGCGCTCCCCTAAGACAGAGACCTATATTGACAGCATTCTAAGAATCAATATCGGAAATGCCGGAACCGACCAGGATAATCCTTACGGAAAATATAGTGTCGTGGAAAATCATTTTATTAAATTTGTCGGTGAGTTAGAAAACCCGATCACAGCTGCTGATCCTAAAGATACGCTCAAAGTCACACTTAAAAACAAAATTGATGAATCTATGACCATATTTTTTACATTACAATAACCCGGAGTATTTTTAACCTTGAAAATAAATTCCTCTATATCTAAAAACAGTGGTTTTACCTTTATTGAAGTGATTGTATCCCTTCTGCTATTAGGATTATTATCGGTTTTTGCGGGCATGGGTATTTCCATGGCAATCAAGGGCTACTCCATAACCAGAAAAAATGCGGAAGTTACCAACAAAGGTCAACTGGCAACGACAAGGTTAATAAAAGAATTAAAGCATATCAATTCTGTCCCTTCAGGCACATCAACTACCCTAAATTATACTTCTTATAAACAGGATATTTTAAATTCTCACACTGTTTCATGGGCTGGAGATGTTCTTTTGCTGGATGGTGATCCCCTCACAGATGATGTGGCCGGTTTTGATATAGGATATTATGATACATATAACGGCATTAAACAGGTTTCATGGTCTGTAAATTCCAGGATCATTGAGATTACCCTGAGCCTTGTTGGTGCAAATAACAATATCATAAATTTTATGATTAGAGTTGTACCAAGGAATATCTGATGTTTGACCGGAAAAGAAAAAACCTCAAGATAATAAAGCATTTATCCGGTGAGAAAGGTGCTGTTCTCATAGGTTTGATTATCACTTTTACCATAGTACTCCTGCTGGGAGCGGCCATAATCAATATCACTGTTACTTCGACCTATAATGAAATTTTAACCGGTCCTCAAATAAGAGCCTATTACATTGCGGAATCCGGGGGGAGATACGCGGTCCCCCGTATCCTCCAGGATCATATCCAGGCAGAAGCAGATCTTCACAATAAGACTTTTACCCTTGTTAATGGTGATAAATTTCTTCTTTTAATCGACAATATTACATCACCCGGCATTACTTACCTGGAATCAGAAGGAATAATCAGCGAAGGCGGCTGGTTTGAGTCAAAAGTTAAAATTACCTATAAAATACCTCGTCCATTCAGCTTTAAGTACGGTGCTTTTTCAGGCTCCGGGAAGTTAACCATGAAGGATGATGCATATGTAGACAGTTACGATTCCTCAGTAGCACCCTGGTCGGCTGCGACAAGACTGGAAAATGGGGCAATTGGAACAAACAGAACAAACAACAAATCAATAACAGTACAAGACAGGACAATAGTATACGGGAATGCTTTTTCGGGAGTTGGAAGTAATCCCGCAAAGGCCATAGATGTTGAAAAAGATGCCGATGTAACCGGTTCAAGAAGCGCTTTGTCTGCAGCAGAAATCATGACTCCGAAGGTAATGCCGGCAGGCGGCGGAACTCCCTATGACATCATCTTGAATAATAATGATACACAGGTATTATCCGGGGGACCGATTCGTCTTGATGATCTGGAAATCCAGGATGATGCTGTATTAACAATATCCGGGGATGTGACTCTTTATGTTGAAGGCATGATAAGTGTAGAAGACCGTGGCGAAATAATTGTTCAGGCAGGAGGATCCCTGACTATCTATGCTGATGATGAAATGGTTATACAAGAAGACGCCCGTCTTAATGTCGGGGGCAATCCTGGGGATTTTATCGTTTACGGAACTGTTGACTTTGTTGAATTGCAGTTTGATGACAGATCAATTTCAAGTCTGGCTGTTTACGCGCCAAGCGCAATTACCCGAGTATTAAAAGAAGCAGAGATATTCGGATCGATTGTTACAAATAAGATCAACCTGGAAGATGACAGCAAACTGCATTATGATGAAGTACTTGGAAAAGGCGGCGGCTCAGGCGGGCAGATAACGCAATATTTTTAAAATAAGCAGCAAGACGGAACCTCACTGGATGTAGTAGAACTGAAAAATATAAGGGCCTATTTTTATTACATCAAAGTCATTTAAAGGTTTGCTGCTTTTAACGACCTGGCCGTTCACTTTAAGGTTACTTATTCCTCCCACAAAAGTTATTATATATCCTGCAGGCTTCCGGCTTATTATTGCTGCTGTCCTGCCTATGAATAAACCCTGCAGCCTGATATCTGAAAGAAAATCCTTGCCAATCCTGGTATGTTTTTCCCTTAGCTCTATCTCTCCAAGACCGGATGAATCAATGAAATTTATAGTCCCGATCTCATGATTTTCTTTAGCTTTTTGAGAAGTTTCCCTGTTGTCAGATAATACCTGGAGCTGTTCATCATAGCTCAATTCCTGGGTGTCGCTTAGGTATTCGCGGGTATCCTCGAATTTCTTTTTATCTTTATTTTCCGGATCCAGAAAAGTAAGGAGATGTCGACCGATAAGTATCCGGTCTCCATGGAATAATCTGCGGTTTGCAGTGTATTCATCATTTACAAAGGTTCCATTAGTGCTTTGCAGATCGGTTATGGAATAATCAGAACCTACCGGATCAAACCTGGCATGAAACCGGGAGATCGCCATGTGATTAATGGGGATTGTATTGTTTTTATCCCGGCCAATGGTGACACTTTCCCCTGCAAGCGGAAGTTCATTAAGAATAGTTTCATCTAATTCAAGAATCAGTTTTGCCATAATCAATTATCTTAAGAGAAACGGGAAAAAACGTAATTAATTATATAAGAATAATATTTTATCCAGCAATTGAATTCTAATTATTCTGTCCGGGAAGTTTTTTATGGTTATTTTTAGCTTAATTTTAGCAAGGAGTAAATACATTATTTTATCTTACCGAACAAATGCTATTTAACCATTTCCGCGGATACTGCATTCATGTCCTTTAGGTTGTTCTTCATCACACCGGCCATATTCAAAGCGCCCAGTTTTTCTATAAGATCATCAATATGGGTTTCACATCCCTGGCAAATTTTCAGACCGTTTATATAAACCTTTTCTATTGCCTCCCTTGCAAACAACCTGGCTGCGGCTTTCATGTATTCAGGTGATTTTTTAGAATCATTGCTTTCCGAAGCCTTTTTACACATGGCATTTGCCACCTCACTCCATGTAATCATATCCGCGAGCAGGAACATCACATACTGTGACTTTGTGAGTTTATTCTTTCTGGCCCCAAGAATGATTTCATTCATTAAGTTGACCGCCTTGCCAAGATCAACAGCTCCGGTATTTTCCGAGAGATTTGATAATTCGTCAGCCATGGATTTATAGTATTCTCCCCTGGAGCGGACCGTTTTCTGAAGTCTGAACATGGCAATTAATCTTCGTTGAATTTCACTTGTTCCCTCATAGATTGTACAAATTTTTATATCCCTTTTAATTTTTTCGACTTCGTATTCCCTTATATAACCATATCCTCCCAGTCCCTGAATCGCGTCATTGGCCATAGCATCACCTGCTTCGGTGGCAAAATATTTAGCGATGGATCCTTCTACCTGCAGATCTTTTTCATCCGTATCGAGCCTCCTGGCAACTTCCTCTATATAAGCTCTGGCAGCCTCAAGCCTTACCGCGTTGGGGACAAGTAATTTATGGGTATAACCCTGTATTTCAATAAGAGGGTTTCCGAACTGGACCCTGTCTTTTGCGTAGGCAATGGTCCTTTCAAGGGCGGCCATACCGCCTCCAAGACCGAATGTGGCAACCATGAGCCTTGTATACCCGAATACTTCATTGGACTGCTTCAGTCCCTGGCCTTCCACTCCGCCGATTAAATTTTCTTTAGGAATATACAGATCTTCGAGTGTGAGAGGACATGTATCAGACGCTCTTATCCCGTGCTTGTCTTCATGTTTTCCCGGGATAAGTCCTTCATAACCTGACTCGGCAATAAAAAAAGTAGGGCCGTCCGGCGCGGCAGCGAGGATTGTATATATCGTTGAGACACCGCCATTTGTGATGAACTGTTTCTGACCGTTCAGTTTATATCCTTTTATTTCACCATTTTCGTCAAGCACCCTTTCGGCCTTTGTCTTAAGGGACTGAACATTACTCCCGGCTTCGGGTTCAGTAACACCATAGGCAACAATCAGACCTTCTTCGGCTATCCTGCCTATGTATTTTTCTTTCTGTTCCGGTGTTGCCCCAACCCTTATTGGATCCATACCAAGACATATGGCAAGAAAGGATGTAGCAATTGCCAGGTCCATCTTGGCAAGCCTCTCAGAAACAATTGCTATATCCGCTGCTCCCGCCCCGAGACCGCCGTATTCTTCAGGTATAAAAATAAGATGAAGGGCAACTTCAGGCCCGAGCATGAAGTTTATCAATTCTGTAGGAAACTCACCTTCCTTGTCCAGCTCCAGCTTGGTTTCAAGGGTTATTTTTTCCTTTTCAAGTTTGTCTATAGTGTCAAGCACCATAGAAAGCATTTCCGGATCCATTCTGGTCTGATCAGACATTAATAACCTCCTTGATGTAAAAAATTCCCGGAGAGATATGGGGACCGCTCCGGGGAGAAATTGGAAGGCAGATTAGCAGATATTTTATGGAAGTGTCAATCACTTCAGAAAGGGAAGCAATCAGGTAATAATGTCCCTCTTCTAGGGGCGGCCGGCTGGCCGCCCGCTTTGTTCCCTGCAGCGATACCGATTATGCAATGATTATGGTTTGGCATGATTAGATATTGGTCCAGAATGATTTCATCGCGAATGATTTGGGATTTTTTTTTAATTTTTCATCTACGATTCTGCCGAAATCGTTTAATTGTGTGTCTGTCGTATCATCGGGCGGCCAGCCGGCCGCCCCTACAGGGTTATCACCAAAAATATTGGCGCGGTGCTACTACTTCTCTATTTTATTCTGCCTGTACTGATAATATGCGTCCCTGGCTGCGATGTAGGGATCCAAGGCAGCCTTTTTAAGGTCTTCAATTTCACCCAGTGTGAGGGATGTACTATTGACCAGCTCAAGACCTTTAATTGCCAGATCATACTTGGATTTTATCTCCAGATAGTGGAGGGGTTCAAGAAAAGCATCTCCAACAGTCCCTATTGTATCCGTAACACTTGAAGGGCCGAGAAAGGGCCAGTGAATGTAAAACCCATGGCCTAATCCATATGAACCAAGAGTTTGCCCGAAATCTTCATCATACTCTTTTATTTCAAATTGATCTTCGGCTATATCATAAAAACCCGCAACACCAAGTGTTGAATTCAGGATGAACCTCCCGAGTTCCTGGCCTGCCCCTTTTACTTTAAACTGAAGAAGGCAGTTCACAAAGCGAACAGGAAAGGAAAGGTTGGTAAAAAAATTTTTTATCCCCTTTCTGGCCGGAGTCGGAACAACTGCTTTATAACCGGTTGCCACAGGTTTCAGCACCCAGAAATAGAGTTTATCATTAAAATGAAAAAATGCCCTGTTTATAGGTTCCAGGGGATCGGTAATGGATACATGAGGTTCTTCAAGATCAGAATCGAATTCATTATCGAATTCATCGAATTCATCAAAAGCATCGAATTCATCCATTGCTTCGTCACCGGAAAATACCGCTTCACTCTCATAGTTAGAAGACGGTGCACTTGTCTGTGCCAGGCGGGTTTGATTATTTACATGTTCCATACTATTTGAAGCACATTGGTTTCCCTCAGCATCCCTGTAATAATATAGATTGCCCCCATAGTTATCAGAGACAATTTTTAAGTCACTAATCCCTTCATTACCGTCCAGATAACCTTCAACTGAAGTTACATCCGGGTCGTCCTGACTAGAGGAGAACTCAGTGTTATTTGAAACACATTGGTTTCCCTCAGCATCCCTGTAATAATATAGGTTGCCCCCATAGTTATCAGAGACAACGCTTAAGTCACTAATTCCTTCATTACCATCCAGATAACCTTCAACTAAAGTTACATCCGGGTCACCCTGGCTTAAGGAGGATTCAGCAAGCACAGTATTGCCTGACAGTATTATAAATAATATGCAAACAATAAATATTATTGGGTATTTTCTCATAATTTGACGGTCCTCTTATATTATAAGATGAATCAATGATTTACTTCACGATTATCCTTCATCAATTTTTGTTTTTAATCTTTTAAGCAATCCATTATAGGATGATGTTATCATGATACTATTAAACTGAACCCTGTAGATAAATCCTAAGCTGATACCTTCCACATGCAGATCGTATACAAACCAGGAGCCATTCTTCTTTATTACGCTGTATCTCACTTCAACTTCCATTCCATATTTAGTAGTTACTATCGCCTCCACAGTGCCATATTTTTTATCGGTCTTCTCATTGACAAACCTGATCTGTTCACCTGAGTACTTCCTGGTCTTATCCATATATGTCCGCTCTATCAACCTGCCGAACAAAAATATGAATTCCTTCCTTTCTTCCCTGTTCAGCTTTCTCCAATGTTTTCCTATTGCCCTTTGACTGAAAGCTTCCCAATCAAAAACCATATCAACTGCTTCCTTTATCATATGGTATCTCTTATTCTCCATTTCAGGGGGATCGAGTTCATGGTTTGTTACAATTTCTATGAGTTTATCCGTTGTAGCCTTTATGCGGTCAGTTGCTTCGCCTGCCAGAACCGTACACGAAAACAGTAATGCAAATAAAAATATGCTGGGAAAAAACAGCCTGTTATTAGTTGTCTTTAACATTTTCTACTCTGCTTATTATTTTATTTTACACACGCCCGGGTGAATGACAGTGATAACTCATCAGTATCCAGAACCGCTCCCGCTCCAATTGGTATTGCCCGGTTTTCATCTCCGTGACCGATAGGAAATCCTGAGTATACAGGACAACCGTCAGGAATGAAACTGATAACCAGCCTGTTTATATCTAAAATGTCTCCGCAGTCAATAAAATTTCCAATAATAACTCCTCCGGGATTATCAAGCAGGCCATTTAATTTCAGCTGTGTCAGCATCCTGTCAATTCTGTACAAAGGCTCTCCCCGGTCTTCAATCAAAAGGATGTTACCGTTTAATGATGGAAGATATGGTGTCCCTGCAAGGGATGAAATAAGGCTGAGGTTGCCTCCGAGCAACTTCCCCCTGGCCTTTCCTCCGCGCAAAACATGTTCTACATTAAGTTCAATTTTTATGTTGCCGTCAGAAGATAAAAGCTCCAGCAGGGAATTAATGTTCCTGTCTTCAACATCCGTAACACCCCTTGCCATTTGTCCATGAAAGACCACAAGACCCGTAACTTTATGAATAGCCAGCATAAGGGCAGTGATGTCGCTGTATCCTGCTATAATCCTGGGATTTTTTTTAATCAGGTCATAGTCGATTTTCTCAAGCAGCCTTGGTGTGCCATATCCTCCGCGGACGCAAAACAGGGCCTTAACATGGTCTTGATGAAACATAAAATGAAGATCATGGAGGCGTTCTTCATCACTCCCGGCCAGATACTCCTGGTTTTTATAAAGGTTGGCGCCCTCCATCACACTGAAGCCCCTGTCCTTTAGCATACGGATAGTCGGCTGAATTTCTTCGGGTGTGACCGGACCGGCAGGAGCAACAAGGCCTATTGTGTCGCCCTGTCTCAGTCTCTCGGGAATGATATTCAAGAGTTCCTCATAAATAGAATTTTCAGCCCCTCAAGAGTAAGGTTCTCATCGGTTTCTTCAATGGTTTCTGATTCCTTTGCAATCAGAGGAGCTATACCGCCTGTAGCAATTACCTTTGTCTCATGACCAATTTCTTTTTTAATCCTCTTTACAATTCCATCCACAAGACCTGTATAACCATAGACAATGCCCACATTCATGGCGCTTATGGTATCCTTCGCGATCACATTTTTAGGTTCTGAGAATATTTCAACCCTGGGAAGTTTCGAGGCCTTTTCAAAAAGGGCTTCACTTGAAATAATAACTCCGGGGGCTATGGCGCCGCCTATCCATGCTCCATCCTCTGAAACACAGTCAAATGTTGTTGCTGTTCCAAAATCAACTATTATAAGGCCGCACTTATGTTTCTCATAGGCTGCCACGGAGTTTACAATCCTGTCAGCTCCTACCTCCCTCGGATTATCATACCTTATAGGCATTCCTGTTTTAAGACCGGGGCCGACAATCATTGGTTTAATTTTGAAATACCTGCTTGAAAGGTCTTCAAAGGCATTTAAAAGAGGAGGGACAACACATGAAATAATAATATTATCCACTACCTTCATGCTGATTTCTGAAGACTGAAAAAGATTGCAGATCAATATACCCAGTTCATCGGATGTTGCATCTTTTTCTGTCCTTACACGCCAGTGTCCTATTATCTCATCCTGATCGAGAACACCCATTACAATGTTTGTGTTGCCTACGTCGATACAAAGTAACATTAGCGATCCTTTTAATTATATATAATAAGTATGACTTTGAACCAGCACAGGTTATTCAAACTGGTGTACGGTTTGTGGTGTAAGGTATAAGGTTGGGTGTAATGTTTTAGTTTTACCCGTAAACCGTACACCTTAAACCGCAGACCACTTGTTTAATGCTATATCTCTATCGGCCTAGATACTCTTCCCTGCCATAATAGAGTCCATAATTTTGACCGTTTCTTTCGCCATTTTAACATTGTGCACCCTTACAATATGTGCACCGTTTAGTATACCTGCCGAAACAGTTGCCATCGTACCTGTATCCCTTTCTTCCGGTTCATTATCAAGGATATTTCCTATAAACGCCTTTCTCGATGTGCCCAGGAGTAAAGGCCTGTCAAGTACGCTGAGTTTATTCAGGTCTCTTATTATCTCAAGGTTATGGTCAAAGCTTTTTCCAAAACCAATCCCTGGATCAAGTATCAGCATATCCCTTGCAATGCCGCTCTTTTCGGCCTTCTCTATTGCCTCTTTGAAAAAAGCTGTTATTTCACCCATCAAATCAGTATAGGCGGGGTTATTCTGCATATCCCCGGGAGTGCCCTTCATATGCATCATTATCAACGGCATCTTTGCTTCAGCAACAACAGAAGCCATTTCAGGATCAAACCTGAGAGCGCTGATATCATTAATTATTGATGCTCCGGCATCAAGGGCCTTTCGGGCTACTTCGGCTTTGTAAGTATCAATGCTGACCGGTACTTTTACGGCATCTCTTACTCCTTCAATTACCGGAATAACCCTCTCCAGTTCCTGCTCAAGACTTACGTTTTCGGCATAGGGACGTGTTGATTCACCGCCGATATCTATAATGTCAGCCCCTTCGGCTTCAAACACAATGGCCTGTTTAACGGCGTTTTCCTTTGAAAAAAAAAGTCCTCCGTCGGAAAATGAATCAGGAGTTACATTAAGCACTCCCATTATAACCGTCTTTTCTTCAAGTTTGAGTGACCGGTTTCCCCATTCAATCAGGTAATTTTTCCTTTTAAAAAACAACTACTTTTTTTCCTCCGAGTCGCCCTCCGTATCAGGTTTAATGCCCATTATATTATCAATATCCGCGGCATCCAGGGTTTCCTTTTCAAGCAGGGCATTTGCTATTTCATGGAGCTTATCAATGTTTTCTTTAACAAGTTTATAGGTTTTATTGTATGAGTCCATGACAATCTCTTTTACTTCTTTGTCTATATTCCGGGCTGTTTCTTCACTGTAGTCCCTGTGCTGAGCTATTTCTCTTCCAAGAAATATCTGCTCCTCCTTTTTACCATAGGTGAGTGGCCCGAGATTATCACTCATGCCATATTCACAGACGATCTTCCTGGCAATATCAGTTACCCGTTCCAGATCATTACTGGCGCCGGTTGTCTTTATATTGAGCACAATCTCTTCAGCGATCCTGCCTCCCATAAGACCCTGTATGAAATTAAGAAGATATTCCTTGGGCAGAAGATGCTTTTCATCAACCGGCAAATGTTGTGTAATGCCCAGTGCCCTGCCATGGGGAATAATAGATACCTTGTGAACCGGATCAGAATGGGGAAGAAGTTTACCAACAAGTGTATGTCCTCCCTCATGATAGGCGATTATCTTCTTTTCCTCGTCGCTTATTATCATACTTCTACGCGCGGCACCCATAAGGACCTTGTCCTTGGCGTCTTCAAAGTCCACCATCTCAACCCTGTCTTTCCCGCGCCGTGCGCCCATGAGAGCCGCTTCATTTACCATGTTTTCAAGGTCAGCGCCTGTAAACCCCGGTGTCCCTCTGGCAAGTACTTTTACATCCACGTCGTTATCAAGCACTGTCTTTTTAGCATGCACCTTCAGAATTCCTTCCCTGCCCCTGATGTCAGGCACAGGTACAACAACCTGCCGGTCAAACCTGCCGGGCCTTAAGAGCGCCGGATCAAGCACGTCGGGTCTGTTTGTGGCGGAAATGAGAATTACACCTTCGTTTGATTCAAATCCGTCCATTTCAACAAGTAACTGGTTAAGGGTCTGTTCCCTTTCATCATGACCGCCGCCCAGGCCGGCTCCTCTGTGGCGGCCGACTGCGTCAATTTCATCGATGAATATTATACAGGGGGCGTTCTTTTTCCCCTGTATGAAAAGATCTCTAACCCTGGACGCTCCTACACCGACAAACATTTCAACAAAATCGGAGCCGCTTATACTGAAAAAAGGCACTCCCGCTTCACCCGCGATTGCGCGGGCGAGAAGTGTTTTGCCCGTTCCCGGCGATCCGACAAGCAAAACACCTTTGGGAATCCTTCCTCCGAGCCTAGTAAATTTTTTTGGATCCCGGAGAAATTCAATTATCTCCTGAAGTTCTTCCTTGGCTTCATCAATTCCCGCAACATCTTCAAAAGTTACCTTTTCCTGTGCATCGGTCATAAGCCTGGCTTTGCTCTTTCCGAATGACAGGGCCTTTCCGCCGCCCGATTGCATCTGCCGCATGAAAAATATCCATATGCCTATGAAAATTAAGATTGGAATCCATGACACGAATATCTGTAACAACGGGGACTCATCTTTTGGCTTAAAATTAAATTTTATGCCCTTTTCCTCCAAACGCCTGATTAAGTCCGGATCATTGTACATGTATGTCCGGAATTTCTCCTGTGAAGAATTACCGGTAATAAGATTTTCTCCATGAATCGTCAGGCTGTATACATCCCCGCTTTCAACCATACTAAGGAAATCACTGTAGCTGATTTCAGTAGTGGTGGCCTCCTGCTGCTGGAAAAGGTTATACAGCATTATAATCATAAGAAAAATAACCAGCCAGAGGGCAAGATTTTTATAAATTTGATTCAATTGAAAACCTCCTGTTTATTTTATTAAGTAGCAGACCAGAAGCTATGGGAACTATAAGAGTCTTCGCTTTTATTCATGGAGAGGTATAAAGCGTATAGCTCAAAACACATGATGAAATGAAAAAGTTCTTTCAATCATAGACGCCTTAAAATGACTAATAATCCATGAACTCCCAGAGAATGATCTTTTATTTCTGTTTCTTTGATTCTATTGAACCGCTATTTATACCATTCTATTGCATTTTTGTAAATTTAATACTATTATCTTCGATCTGTTTCATTATTATGACATATTGACAAATATAATTATTTTTTTTTAAAAATATCAAAGGAATTTACTTTTTTAATTGCTCAAAAGGAGATCCATAAGTGAATTTAGCTACCATCCTTGAAACCTCTGCCCGTTTTTTCCCTGATAATAACGCGATTATAGAGGGTGAAAGGGCTTATACATATAGTGAATTTAACAACTATGCCACCAGAATCGCCTCAGCTCTCTCAGATTATGGAATTAAACCAAACGACTACATCGGCTTTTGTGCGTCAAACAGTTATGACTGGGTTGCGCTGTATTTTGGTGCTCTAAAATGCGGGGCTGTCGCGGTAACTTTCTCATACCGGTTAACAAAAAATGAATTTCAAAAGATACTTCTTGACTGTAAACCAAAAGTTCTTTTCATACCGGAAGACAGACTTCCTGACCTGGAATATACCGAGTCAAAATACCAGCCTGACCTGATTATCACTAAAAAAGGGAAAAGCAGTTGTAAAAAGCTGGCCGAGAAGGGTGATCCATCCTTCAAGACTGTAGACAGGGACAGGGATGATATAGCTGTTATACTTTATACAGGAGGCACGACAGGAACCCCGAAGGGCGCGATGCTGTCCCATGAGGGTATCCTGGCGCCGGTAGCCACCGTTGCCCGGTTTGAGAGAAGCAGTGAAAAAGATATTGCCTTATGCTTCCTGCCCTTGAATCATGTGTTCGGCCAGATGCATGTTGTAAATTCCACCATCTACAGTTCCGGCGCGATAGTCATTCAGCCTTCATTTGATATGGAGACGGCACTTGACGCGATCAGCCGTCATAAAGTAACCAAGTTTTATGCCGTGCCTACAGTTTATATCAGAATGCTTGAAATTCCCGACCTCAAAGAGAAACTCCGGTCCGTTACATACTGTTTCTCTGCCGCCGCGAGCATAGCGGCCGAAGTTGTTAAAGAGTGGAAAGCAAAGACCGGATTGAATGTTCACGAAAGTTACGGCCTGACGGAAAGTGCTTCTATTGTCACATTCAACCATTATCACAGGCATGTGATCGGTTCGGTAGGGACTCCCACAGTCCTTATGGAAATACAGATAAGGGACAGGTTAGGAAAACGGCTTGAACAGGGTGATATAGGGGAAATATGTATACGCGGGCTTAATGTCTTTAAGGGCTACCTGAATAATCATAAGGAAACATCCCGGGCCTTCTGGTTTGACTGGTTCAGGACAGGAGACATTGGATATATAGATGAGAACGGATACGTCTTTATCGTAGACCGTCTAAAGGACATGGTTATTACAGGCGGTGAAAACGTATATCCGCGGGAAATCGAGGAGTTATTATACACCAGGCCCGAGGTAAAGGAGTGCGCTGTAACAGGGCTGCCTGACAGGGAATACGGTGAAAGGGTGACCGCCTTTATTGTGCTGAATAACGGATGTGAACTTGATCCTGCGGAACTGAAACAATTCCTTAAGGGGCAACTGGCGGGATACAAAGTGCCAAAGGAGTACATATTTGTTGATGGACTTCCAAAAAGCGCCGCAGGGAAGATACTCAAGACGGAATTGAGAGAAAAGTATATATAAAATACGGATTATGGATTAAGGATTAAGGGGTAAGCCTATCAAAAATGTTTTCTCTTAATCCTTACCTCCTATTCCATGGTCCTTAATATACAAAAGACGGCCGCAAAACATCCGGTTTACTATCCCAAGTTCTGCCTAACAGTAATCTGCCATTCTGTTTTTTAGGTCTTTTTATTCCATCTGGTCCCCAGCCACCCCATTGTTTAAAGAAAAATGGAACGTTGTATTCTTTACATTGCTTCTTAATGTTTTTCACCCATGCGGCTTTCATTGGTCTAGCTTTTGGCCCTGACTCTCCGCCAACAATAACCCAATGTATATTAGATAAATCTATATCTCCCATATCCTCAAGCAACGGCTCTATAGAGAGAAACCGGACATCCGCTTTTAGTTTTCTCAGCAAGTCTATTCGAGGCAATCCATGTTTTCTGTTTTCAACAGTTACACCCATCCAGGCATTTTGTGAAATATTAATTTTTTGCATGACCTCTTTCATACGTTCAGCGCGTTTTGTTAAAATCTGATAAGTGTGCCATGGTGTTTTTTCAATTACCTTAAACACTTTTTTAATATATGAATATGGAATTTCTTCATGAAACAAATCACTCATTGAATTCACAAAATAAACCGTTGATTTTTTCCTGTGCAATGGTTCCAGTAGCCTGTAAGGCTGAAGAGTAAGTTTAAATTCACTTTCATATCCCTTTACACCCATTGCCTTTAAACGTTTTGCCATCACTTCCGCATAACAATTTTCACAACCCGGAGATATCTTTGTGCATCCGGTCGTTGGATTCCATGTATGTTCTGTCCATTCTATTGATGTCTTAGTACTCATAATCAAGTCTTCTTTAAAAATTCTCCCTCATCAAAATGCACTGCTTTCTTTGGTCTTTTCCTTTTTGCGTTCAAATTAGCAACTTTATCTTCGTCCAGCAATTCATTAAAAGCCCGTTGAAAATCATTCTGGAACCAGCCAGTTTCCTCATACATATCTGCGAGCTGTTCCTCTCCATATATATTAGGTTCAAAGGAGAGTTTGTTCAACCAATATTTTTTAACAATTTCTAGCTCAATACCATCAACTTCTTTTTCTAGAGCTACAGGCGGAAATAATTCTCCTTGCCCACTTTTATTAATTCTGTTTTCCTGCTGTACCTTGGCACGCACTTCTTTCTGTATTAATTTAAGAGGTTCTGACTCTTCCATAAACACATTAATACCTTTTGGATGACGTGTAATGTATACAAGATGATATTTTGTCCTATTCTTCAATGGATCAAGCACCTTCACATATGAGGCCCTTGGCTTTTTACCTGTCTGATCAAGCGAGTTTTTTAATTCATATATATACATTTTAACAAGATATTCTTCTCTCTCCTTGGGAGTCATCCCCTCAGTATTCGGGACTGTGCCGAAAATATTGATCATATGTTCCTGGAATTGCGTTTGTGAATGTGTCCTGAGTATAAAATCAAACATGAAATTTATAAGAAATTCCGAGCGGCGTCTTTTAAGAAGAGGATGCAAGGTTTTTATTTCAATAACATTATTCCACCCTGTTGGATCAATAAAGAAAAATGTAAAATCATCTCCCCCTGTCCAATTCAAAATATTCTCGCGAAGGTTATGAAATTCACCGTTTAAAGATTCAGCTTCTACACCATCATATGTATTACTTTTTAGAAATGAATCTAGTTTCTTATAGGACTTTTTAATCTTTTCGATATAAAGAGCTTTGAATATAACATCTTTACCTCTCTGCAGCAGACTTTCCCTGCAGTCTTTCATAATATCAAGAGATATACCTATTGAAGTATCACGCAAATCATTACTTTCGCCCTTCCATGGACCGGCAAAACAATCCACGTATCGTATAACCTTTTCATGTTGGCCAATTATAAAAAAAAGACGCTTTAGATAGGCCTTAAGCAGACTATGTTTAATGAAGGCCTGGGTTCGTCCCTTATAATTTTCAAGATCAAGTGTGTTTTCCATAGGGTGTAGAAATTATGAAATTAATCTTTAAAAAGATAAATCAGATATTTGATAAAAGGAAAGCTAAAACATTAAATACACGAAAAGAACAAAAAATGCATCAATAAATATTACTTTTCGTGTTTTTAGTGTGTTTGGTGGTTATGATTTTTTCGTGTATTTCGTGGTTGCTATTTTGGTGACCAGAGCACCATCCTCGGTTTTTTACCCATCTCCTTTGCAAGGTCTTCAATGCGGCCGTATTTCATGCAGTCAGCCATGCAGTGCTGAACGCACGCCGGCTGCAGTCCCTTTTTTGTCCTTGGCGCGCAGAGGATACAAAGTTCCGTGGGGAAAGGAAAATATGTAAGGTAGGCCTTTCCCTTTGGAAGCTTCTGAACCTGTTCAATCACGTTCATACCGCTCATACCGGCTTCCCAGCCGTGCTCCTGGCAGCAGGCTATCTGGCAGGTATAGCACCCTGTGCAGTATTCATAATCTATTAACAGTCCGTATTCTGATTTACCCGCCATTTTACTGCTCCTTCCCATCCGCTTTGTATATTCTACACATGGAATGCTTTACCGGTGAACCCATTCCGTCTTTGCCCTGGTTGTCCATTGGCAAAAGAAGGTTTATATTATGTTCCCATACTCCATACAGTGAAGGTTCTTCGGCCTTTCTTTCGGGAAACCACCAGCCATGTGTTGCCATTATCATCCAGTCTGGTACGACCTCGGTCAGTTTGACCTTGTATTTTGCCCTGCCCTGCCAGTTCTCAATCCATATCCATTCCCCGTTACCTATTCCATACTTTTTACCGGTCTCCGGGTTTACTTCCACAAGGGGGTCAGGGTCAATATTCCTTAGCCAGGGAATCATCCTGTGCTCGGAATGGAAAAAAGCGGGTGACCGCCTTCCCGTAGAAAGTATGAGGGGATATTCCTTTGCAAGATCAGGCCTGCTCATAGGAGTGAATGGAGGCTCTTCATGGTGGGGCATTGGTTCAAGGTCCCATTCTTCCCGAATGGTGGTGTATAGCTCAAAAAGTCCCGTAGGAGTTTTAAAGCCGGGTTTACCATCCGGTCTTAAAAGTCCCTTTTGATAACGATTATATGGGGCACTGGGTGTTCCTTCAGGAGGTATTGCATAACCCTTTTCCTTAAGCTCCTCAAATGTCATGCCTGATGGTTTTAAAATATAGTCAAATAATTCATCTATGTTTTCATATTCAAATTCCGGATCAAAACGTTTGGACAACTCAAAGTTGATATCTATATCAGACATACATTCATCCACCTTCATGGCCCTCTTTATAGCCTGAAGGGGAACCCACCAGCTCCTGAAACTGTCCTTTTCAAGAAAGGTAGCTGCAGGAAGCACAACATCGGCATATTGTGTAGTAGGAGTGTGGAAGAGATCTACTACGGCTATAAAATCAAGCTTCTTAAAGGCATCTCTCCATTTCTTAGGATCAAGGCCAATTCCACCCAGAGGATTACAGGTCTGTATCCACATTCCCTTTATAGGGTATGGTTTGTCTGTGAATATCTGTTCTATTGTAAGGTCTGTCTGGCACCGCCAGCAGAACTGGTTAAAGGGCATATATTTATCTTTGCCTATCCGCGGTTCATCCATTTCTTCATGGCGAAGTTTAATCGCGCCTTCAGCACCGGGCAGGGCATAGGCCACAACATCAAAGGCATATTTAGCTATTACATTTCCACCGGGAATGTCCAGGTTTCCGGTAAGAGCCCACATGGCGGAAATAGCCTGGCAAAGAGGAGTAACCGCCCCTGTCATATCAACAGGCACGCCCCAGTGAAGGGCGCCTGGTTTTGCATTGGCATAAAACCTGGCAGACTTTGCAATATCTTCTGCGGGAATACCTGCAATTTCTTCTACCTTTTCCAGCGGATATTTATTCACTTCTTCGCAATAGGCATCCCAGGCGGTAAGGCAATCCACCTTGGCTCCATCAATTAATGTAACACTGCATTCACCCGAAACCATGGCCTTTTCACAATTACCTTTAAATCCAGCCTCATCAGACTCCCATACAACAACCTCTTCTTTCAGGCTGTCCCATACAGCGAAGTTTTTAAAGGCCCCATCCTTTACAAGATCATTTTCCCTGAGCAGCTTCCTGGTATCTTTCCTTATAAGATGAGAACCATTGGTCCATTTTTCCAGAAAATCATGATCATAAAGGTCTTCATTTATAATTACATTTAAAAAGCCCATGGCGAGGGCGGAATCCGTACCGGGTCTTATCTGGAGCCAGTGTTTTGACCTTGAGGCAAACCATGATAACCTCGGATCAATGGTTATAAGCTTTGTTCCTTTTTTCATTAAATCGATTATCCAGTGACCGAACAGGTTGTCCGGGCATGTCCCGTGAATATTATAACCCCAGACAATCATACACTCAGGAACTTCATACCTTGGATCATCATATCTGTCAGGCAGCCACTGGGCAGCGTCAAAGACCGTAAAATCACCCTGAACAGCATCTACCGCGGCAATTCTCGGGCTGTAACAGGCATTGCCGCTCAATGAAAACATCACATTGGGACTTCCATAGGCATAGGCAAGCATACAGATCCAGGCCCCGATATCTCTACCCGTACCCATGGAAAAAATCATTGATTCAGGGCCGTATTCGTCCCTGATCTTTTTCATCTTTTTTTCTATAAGATCGAATGCCTCATCCCATGATATTTCTTCCCATTTGCCTTCTCCCCTTTCTCCAACTCTTTTCAAGGGTTTACGCAAACGTTTTTCATTTTCAACATACTGGGTCATGGCCAGTGCTCTTGCGCATAATCTTCCATGGCTCCATGGATGATCAGGGTCACCTTCTATCTTGACCAGTTTTCCATCTTTTATATGGGCAAGAACTCCGCACCCCCCATGGCAACCCGGCCCCGCCGACCATGTTGTTGTTTTTACTATCTTTGTATCCATATAAAACTCCGTGCCAATTATTAGAGCAGATTGAAATTATTTTAAAACTTAATATATCTTAAGATTAAAACAGATATGATACTACTTCCATTTTATACTTACTGCCCTGATGAATCAAGTTGCTTCGGATATCACAAAAAACCGATTTTATCAAATAATTTAATTAGTTCCAAATCCACTATCACATTTTTTAATAGACAATAGTATTAATGGATTTGGGTTATTTCTGCCACACAACAGGCTTATAATTGAGAAAAAAATTGACCCAAAATAATACTTATGTTAGCAATAACATAAGTGTTGCAGCAATATTTTAATAATATGAATAAAAGGATAAATAACATTGGAATCATTTGATATATTACTTGAAGGTTCAGCAAAAGAACACGGTCACCTCTGCCCGGGACAGGTTGTAGGAGTGCGTATGGCTATGCTCGGATGCCGCCTTGTCGGGCTGGATAATCCCAGAAGCCTGGAGCAGCTTAAAAAACTGATTGTTTATATTGAAATGGACAGGTGCACAGCCGATGCTGTTGCCTATGTTACAGGCGTGAAGCTTGGCAGGCGATCTCTGAAATTTACGGACTACGGAATTATGGCAGCCACATTTTTAAACCTTGAAACTAATGAAGCATACCGGATACTCTCCACCGAAGAAAGCCGTGGTCTTTGCAGCGAGTATGCCCCGGAAATTGAAAAAGATTCAGAACAGCAGCTTGAAGCTTACAAGCGGATGCCGGACAGTGTATTGTTCAAGATCTACAGGGTAGATATCCTCTATTCAAAATATGACCTTCCCGGTCCCAGCGGGAAAAAAATTGTATGCGCGGAATGCGGTCAGGTTGTCAGAGACAACAAGGAAGTTATGGTTGAAGGCAAACCCTATTGCCAGCCATGCGGCGATGGAGCCTATTTTGAAAATCCGGTCGAGGTGAATCCTGATGAATTTTGAATAATTTCATCCAACAACTGTTGTTTTTGGATTCAAGCGATCAGCATTCAGCGGTCAGGCAATTTGATACTGGATGCTTGATACTGGCAGGCAGACTAGCAGTGTGTCATTCCCGCGAAGGCGGGAATCCATTTGGTTTACTGTAAAAAAATGGCTCCCCGCCTTCGCGGGGATGACGTGTTCGATAGTTTATTCGAATTAGTCAGATATTATCCTTATAGGTTAAGTGATAGAAATCAGAGGTGTTCGTCATAAACCTGCCAACTGTTTTAGGACGAGACAAAGCAAGTTAATGCTGGATTCTGGTTAAAACCGGAGTTAGAAAAGAGGAAACAGAAAAGAGTGATCACATAGAGTCAGGAGTTTATTTCCTGTTTCCTCTATTCTCTTTGCTTTTTTCTAATTTCTCTGAAAGGGCATGATGCCGAAACATTATTTGCCAAACATCATGCTTGACATGATTTTGTCTATGGTCAATTATCATCTCCATGAAATTCATCGCTGACCTTCACATACATTCCCGCTTTTCCCGTGCAACTTCAAGAACTCTGACCCCTGAATCCCTTTCCCTGTGGGGACAGAAAAAGGGAATTAAAGTAATAGGTACGGGTGATTTTACCCATCCTGAATGGATCCACGAACTCAAGGAAAAATTTAAAGAATCTGAAAACGGACTTTTCAGCCTGAAACCGGAATACGAAAAGGAAATAGAAGGTGATGTGCCTTCAAGTTGTGTTTCTAAAACGCTTTTTATACTTTCAGGTGAAATAAGCTGTATATACAAAAAGGACGGCAAAACAAGAAAAATCCATCACCTTATTCTTATGCCCGACTTTGATTCAGTTAATAAATTCAACAGGGCATTGGACCGGATCGGCAATATAACCTCTGACGGCAGACCAATACTCGGGCTTGACTCAAGGATACTTCTTGAAATGATGCTGGAGGCAAGCGAAAAAGCATTTCTCATTCCCGCGCACGTGTGGACACCCTGGTTTTCTCTTTTCGGTTCCAAGTCAGGGTTTGATGAAATAGAGGAATGCTTTGAAGATCTTACACCTCATATACACGCCCTTGAGACGGGGCTTTCTTCCGACCCTCCCATGAACAGGCTCCTGTCAGCCCTGGATAAGTATCTCCTTGTCTCTAATTCAGATGCCCATTCCCCTTCAAAACTTGGCAGGGAAGCAAATATCTTTAATACCGATCCCGGCTATGACAGCATGATAAAGGCAATGATAGAAAAGGCTGGTTTTGAGGGGACAATTGAGTTTTACCCCGAGGAGGGGAAGTATCACATGGACGGGCACAGGAAGTGCGGCATAATGCTTCACCCTAATGACACTATCAGAAATAAAGGCATGTGCCCTGGATGCGGAAAACCGGTAACCGTGGGAGTGTTTCATCGTGTGGCGGAACTCGCGGACAGAAAAGACCCGTTGCTCGAAAAGAATTTTTACAGCCTCATACCACTGGCGGAAATTCTATCCGAAATCCTTGGCTGCGGCCCGAACACAAAGACCGTAAACAATGTCTATGAAAAACTGCTGACAGAACTTGGTCCTGAAATCGACATACTTATGAACATGGACATTAAAGATATTGAAAGGACAGGTGGGTTGCTGCTTTCAAAAGCCATTTCACGGATGAGGGAGGGAGATGTAATCCGTCATGAAGGATATGACGGAGAATATGGTGTAATAAAACTGTTCCGTGAATCGGAAAAACATGAACTCACGGGACAGAAGAAACTCTTCAAGGTTAAGATCGCCGATATAAAAAAAACCGGAAAAAGCAGTTGAAGCTTTTTTGATGAATTTATGAATATCACGATAAAAATATGTGGATTCCGCGGTTCCTAGCTTTGTCATTACTTCGAGCATGGCGAAAAATCTTGGTTGATAAAAGCCAATCACCAAAGGTAGGGGCACGATGCATCGTGCCCTTACAATGATGTGCCTCAAAATTACAAAATACATGAAACCAGACATTATGAAATAAAACGACCCATTCAAATTGAATTGTTTATTAATAGAATAGATAATGGATTACTTATCACTTTTTCAAAACTGCGAATTGTGTCCAAGAAAATGCGGTGTTAACCGCTTAATGGAAGGATCCGCAGAAAAGACCTTTTGCGGACAGAGTCATCAGCTGCGCGTTTCATATGTAGGACCTCATCATGGAGAAGAACCGCCCATCTCGGGAAAAAAGGGATCAGGGACGATCTTTTTCAGCGGCTGCTCCCTGAAGTGCTCCTATTGCCAGAATCATCAGATATCAAGGGACGGCATTGGAAATATATCCACTGTAAAAGCACTGTTTGAGAAGGCAAGGGAAATGATTCAGGCAGGCCATGTTCGTAATATTAATTTTGTAACACCTGACCATTTTCTGCCCCATGTTTTTAATCTTGTGACACTTATAAAAGAAAATGGAATTGAATTACCCATTCTTTTGAATACTTCAGGATACCAGTCAATTGAAATGTTGAGACTGTCTGAAACCTTTGTTGATATCTATCTGCCGGATTATAAATACTCCGATAATCGTCTTTCAATGAAATTGTCCGGATGCAGGGATTATCCTCAAAGGGCCCTTGATGCTATTTCCAAAATGATAAAACAAAAGGGATTTCTGGACTCCTTTGAAGAAAACAAGAATATCGCCGAAAAAGGTGTTCTCGTAAGACATTTAATACTGCCCGGAAAGATCGAAAACTCAAAAAAGGCTCTGGACACCCTGTTCCTGGAGTTCGGGAAAGACCTGCCCCTGAGCCTGATGTCACAGTACCGCCCGGTTATTAATCATGAAGATGGAGATCTGAACAGGCCTATCAGTAATGAGGAGTTTGACGCTGTTTACTCCCATGCTCTTAACCTTGGTTTTAAAAATATGTTTGTCCAGTTCCCTGACGAATATGATGTGGAAACTCGACACGATTTTCTGCCGGATTTTAATCTTGAATCACCCTTTAAGGGAAATATGGAGCAATAACCTACTATATTTTATTAATTATTGATCAATATGCGGACCCGCACATCCACCGCTCTAAACCTGATTGTTCGGGAAACAGGATATATCTATATAGGCATCGTGAACAGCATATCAAACGTATCCCAGATTGCCCGTTCCTCCTCATAGGGTGCGTTTTCAATCCGGCAGTCCCTGTCGAAAATCATCGTTGTTCTATTATCGCAATATGGTTCCCATTTGCCGAGGCTTTCACAGCTTGGATCCCCGGTGAGGGCAAAGGCTATCCAGGCATCCTGCATTTTCCTTGATAACTCCTCGGCATCCGTTCCTGATCCACAGAAACTGTCATTATAGTTGCCAAGGACAAACCCTATCTCCAGGGCATGACAGGCCCCCAGAATCCCTCCCATCATCGGGGACTTCCATGTAAACAGATAATTATATGCCGGTTGATTGTTATTGCACTGGGCCTCCACAAGCTTGAGGCAGGATACCCGGAACATTAGATCTGTTTGGATGGCGGTCAAAATTTCTTTAGGGCTAGTGTTTTCACCGCGGCTTTCCCGGGCCTTCCTGTAGGCCGAGACAACCTTGGAAACCTGCTCAGGAGGAATAAGCCGCTTTAGACGGTTTACCATCCCCTCATCATCAATGTTATGCAATGTGGGGTCTGTTGCGGCAAAGAGTTTAAACTCCTCCAGGTTCGTCCCTGCAAGGGTTTTTATGTCAGCCGCTGAACCCTTTTCTATGGCCTCAATGGGAACTCCAGGCAATACAACTCCATCCACTACCGGCTGATGAGGTGTAATTCTTCCTTCCGTCTCCATCATATAGATTCCCAGTTTTTGCTGGGTATCAAGTATCTGTTCGGTAGTTAGTGAACGAAGGGCGTCAGCGTCTTTACCTTTGAGTCCCAGGATATCCAGGAACTTAGCCACTGCTTCTACACCCTCTTCAAGGGAACACACCGTGTTTCCCGCGCCGCTTTCAAGAATTGCCTTATGGAATTTACCCTTTGCCAGGGGCATACTCATAAGACTCGCTATACTCATACCTCCTGCTGATTCACCGAAAACCGTGATATTGTCCGGATCCCCTCCGAATGCTTCGATATTATCCCTGATCCACTCAAGGCCAGCTACCTGGTCCAGAAAACCTTCACAGCCGGTTGCTGGAATTTTACCGCCCGTAATTTCATTAAGATTCATAAACCCGAGGGCACCCAGCCGGTAGTTAATAGTCACAAGTACCACATCTCCCCGGGTTACAATGTTACCGTTTCTATACATTGCTTCAGTACCGGAGCCTATAATAAATGCCCCGCCGTGAATCCATACCATTACCGGCCGCCGCCCGTCATCAAGGCCTTTAGTCCATACATTTAAAAAGAGACAGTCCTCGTCCTGCGGTTCTTCAATTTTACCGGGAATTATTTCACCCCCGGGCAGTTCGTTCTGGGGTGAGATAGCTCCATATTCCTTCGCGGGTCTTACACCTTCCCATGGAGCGACTGGTTGAGGAGGAAGCCATCTGAGATTATCCACAGGAGGAGCGGCATAGGGTACTCCCTTGAACGAGAACACTCCATCTTCCAAAACACCCTCAATTTCCCCTGACCTGATATTTACAATAGCCTCCGCGTTGCTGCTCATAATTCTCTCCTTTTAAAGGGATATTAGGATTTAAAAATGTTCAAGACTTCATCAACCTCATTTTGAGTCATATACCCCAGTTCGACTAATACATCTCCAATCTCAAGGCAAACTGATTCCTGCATTTCTCTATGTACCTGAATCATGAAAGCCTCAATCAGCTCTTCCATTGTGATAAACTTTTTTTCTATCGCGATTGCCCCGAACCTTGAGCCCGAACATGTCGTATCCATTGTTTCCCTCCGGATATTAATATGTATGTATGCTACAAAATCAGTGACCAAGCGTACTTATCGTAATATGCACTTTCTGATAAACTGAATAACATCATGGTTAAAAGGAAAAGCCGGATACCGAGAAATGAGCAGAATTAGGCAAATTGTCTGTATGAATGTTTGTATATTACTCTCCGGCTGACATTATTAAATTTGGTTCTTCTCCCAATTAGTTGGGAGAAAGGGTCCAAGGATTCCAGGGGTCAAGGGTTCAAGTGTTTGTTTATTAAATACTTTTTATTTTATATTCCCCCATTTAATAACTAGTTATATATTAAACCATATTAAGAGGGGCACTTTAGTGAAATATTGGATATAAAGTAATTGTATTCACATTTCTGGTCATTGCTTTTACTTATATCTGACTAATTCTCCTATAGTAAGTATATAGAGCTATGGAAAATTAACACAGCATAGTAATATGCTAAACGTATCTTGCTGTAATTATTAAGTCTTTCACTCGGACCCTGGACCCCTTGGACCCTTGAACCCTGATCATCGATCAACTAATTTGGAGATGATCCTTAAATTTTTATTTGACTACCTCCCAATCCTCCAGATCACCCCGGGTTATGTAAAATACCGGATGAGTTTCAATGTCCTCAACATTAGTTAACTCAATATGTTTCTCCGGGTCTCTTTTTCTTAATTTATCCAGCAAATGGAAAAATTCGTATTCAAGCTGTCCGGCAGTGACTGGCAATTTGCCTCTGAATGTTTTTTCTGATATTTTAGTTCTGTCGAATTTATATTCTCTATTACCCGCCTCATCAATAACACCTCTTAAATAACCTGCGATGGCACCCTCAGGATTTTTTGTAATCTTAAATCGTTTTAATTGGGGATGGTTTCTATACCCTTTAGTCATACCCTGTAAAACTTTTTGAGCTAAAAGCCCTTCTCTCCACAGGGCAACCAGCCCTTTTGAATCCAGGTACTTTGGATGAATTGACCAGAGTCGCATTTTTATCCTTTAAACATATCATCAGCTGTTAATCCGCTGTGAAAGGTTATCATTTCCTGCCTTTTTAATAAAATAATATATTCCAAGTGCCAGCATTACAATTCCCATAATATCAAGCCATAAAGGCTGGAACTCTCCGTGAACTGGTTGAAAATCTGAATGTATGAAACCGGGGATCTCAAGACCTAATATTTTTCCGAAAAAAAATGGAGAAAAATTATTTAATGCATGAGCAAAGATACATAACCAGAGACTCCTTGTTACATAATATATACAGGCCAGGAAGACACCCCCCAGAAATGCAGAAAAAAATTGGTAGGGATTCAGGTGGATAAGCATAAACATAAGGGCGGATATTAATATTGATTTTTTTTCGCTGTATCTGGATAGAAAGCCGTTTAAAATGAGTCCGCGAAAGATAGTTTCCTCACAGATAGGAACAATTAATGCGATCATAATTACTGTAATCATACTTCCGGTGAAAAGATCTTTAAAGATTTCGTAAATAAAATCCGGCATGGGCAGGAAATATCTAAACACATTATCTGCTTCCGAAGAAACAATCCCGAAGCCAAACACAGCAATAATAATTGGAAGTATAAATTCTTTTTGAAAGGTATCAAATCTAAATACTTCATGAAAACTTAATTCTGCTCTCTTGAATCCCAGTAAAATTACAATAATTGAGGGTAGTAATACGGCTATATTATTTGACAGTTCCTTAATAATATTATTTTCATTAAAGGATTCCAAACCTTCAATTGGGAACAACAGGCCCAGAATTGCTCCTGCTAACAACTGCAACAGAAGAAGCATTATGCATAATGATATCGCCTGTTTTATGCCTGGATATATTATCTTCATATAGCTATTACCTCTACCAGTATAAATTAGCTATTGATTTGCCGCGAACGGATTTATATCTTTCTATAATTTACTCAAGCCAGGCCATATACGGCGAACTGAATACTGCTTATCGTTTTACGCACTTTTGGGACACTTTAAAAAGCTACAATTGCCGGAATAAGTCTGCAACATTTTAATAACCGATGCTGTCAGGTTTCCGGTTGATTAATTTGTCAGCTTCCTATCGTTTTTTAGATGTGCCGGGCCTGCATTGTACATATGTAGCCCCGACACTTTAGGATTATTCTATGTTTGCACTTACAACAGAGGCCAACTGCATCATGTTGATCGTCTGGCCTTCCTGCAGATTTGTAAAATCAGTTATCTTGCCTGATTTACTCTGGACTTTTGTGTTTTTAAAGATCGGAAGTAATTTTGCATCAGCCACAATGAATTTTCCCGCGTTTTCAGGTTTTCCATTTTCAGTCTTTGTCTGAAGTTTGTTCTCTTTAATATAGTCCCATAGTTTTTTGGTGATCTCTGTCCTGGGAAGTTCTGTTGCGTTCAGTAACCCTGCCAGCTCACCTTTTAACCTAACCGGTTTGGCCAATCCTTTTGCTTCTCCCATTTTTGCCTCCTTCATTATAAGGTTTAAATTATACTGAGAATCAGACTTTTTGCTACTTATTGTTATACACACTTATCTTTATACACGCTTTTAAGATGTTTGAAAAGATTATAACTGCCGGAAAAAATCAACACTTTTATACTATGCTCATAATATGAATAGGCTGCAACATAAAGGATTAGAATCCGGGGTGTTTTCTCACAGCCTGTTATATCTTCCGGTTATATCGTTAACAGTTAAGCGGCATTAACCCAGAATCCTTATCCTTGGTAAATGTAATTTCAGGAAAATACAACGGTTTGTTATTGATATAAATTTCAGGCAACCTAAGTTTTATTATTTCAGACTTTGGCATATTAATTATTGCATTCATACTGAATCTTCTAGCCCCGTATCACTAGTTTGCCCTGTTAAAACATCACCTATTTGCCATGATAGTTCTTGTGTATAAAATTGTGGTTTTAAAAAGCCTTCAAAAACACTTCCATTTGATGGAACAGAAGCCTTTACCAATGAAGCGGGGATTCTGGCAAAATTGCCTCCGGGAATTCTGATATCTATAACAAACTTAATTCCGTCCTGGATTTCATTCGTTTTAATAGAGATTATAACTCGATCGACAGAAAATTCAACCATATCTTTTGGTCCGACCTGA
>JBHPCX010000160.1:0-5249 GCA_042573485.1 Thermodesulfobacteriota bacterium
ACTTCAAGTAGAATAATAAACAATTTATGTTGACCCCTAAATAACATAAATAGGTGCCTTTTATTTAAAACATTCACTTATCCTACAAAGGAAAGTGATTGAGTGCCTTTAATTTTTTCAGAGAGTCAATCAAGGCAAACAATGGAAGCCCGACAACATTACTGTATGAACCTTCTATACTTTTGATCATAAAAGCACCGATCCCCTGAATAGCATATCCCCCGGCCTTTCCGAATGGCTCATTGGATTTTATGTAGGAATCGATTTCATTCTGACTCAATTTTTTTACTTTTACGATTGTACTGACACGGCTTGTATGGGCAGCACCGCCTGACGGATCAATTATTGAAAAACCTGTAATAACTTCATGGTCTCCGCCGCTTAAATATCTTAACATACGGTTTGCTTCATCATAGCTGGACGGTTTCCCCATTATCACGCTGTTTTTTACAACAATTGTATCGGCGCCCAGTACCCATTGATTATCTGATTTGCATTTATATGCATGAGCCGCTTTTTGCTCAGCGAGATGAGTACTTATTTCATATGGTTTTCCCTTTCCGCCATTTTCATCTATATCGCTCGGAAATACTATAAAGGGAATATTTACCTGCTTCAGAAGATCTTTTCTCCTTGGGGAAGCAGATGCCAGAATCAAAGGATTTTTATTGGATATTACAGGAAGTTCCATAATAGTTAGTCGATGTTAAATAATTTTATGCAGTTTTCGGTTGTTTTTGATGCGAATTCTTCAAAATCCATTCCTCTTAACTCGGCAATCGTCCGGGCGGTGTAAGTAACAAAGAGGGGTTCGTTCCGCTTTCCTCTTTTTGGGACAGGCGCCAGGAACGGTGCATCCGTTTCAACAAGCATTCTTTCAACAGGGATTCCCGCGGCAACACGTTTAAGTTCTACAGCATTTTTAAAGGTAACAATACCAGGAATAGAAATATAATAGCCCATATCCATGAAAACCTGAGCTGTTTTATAATCACCTGAAAAACAATGGATAACTCCTTTGTGTTCAGTATAATTTTGCTCCTTTAATATTCTAAGTATTTCTTCTCCGGCATCCCGGCAGTGTATAATAACCGATAGATTCAATTCATGGGCAATATCAAGCTGGTCTTTGAATACCTCTATCTGTTTATCTCTTCCGGAACGGTTTTTAAAGAAATCAAGGCCTATTTCTCCCCAGGCTATTACCTTTTCCTCCTTTGCAAGTTTTTGTAATTCCGTTAACTGCATATCAGTCACCCTGTCAGCATCATGGGGATGAAAACCTACAGTCGAGTATATAAAATCATATTTCTCTGACAGTTCAAGGGCTTTGATTGAACTGTCAAGGTCAATGCCAATAGTAATTATTCTGCTGACTCCGCCTTCTAATGCCCTTTTAATAACCAGTTCAAGGTCATCCTTATAATGGTCCATGTCCAGGTGTGCGTGGCTGTCAACAAGCATTTTACCTCATCCTCCTTGTTTATTCCATTATCCCCATATACTATTGCTCGGGGTGGAGAGTGTCATTTTTCAGTATATTTAGTGTTATTATTAAAAAAAATGTTGTATATTAATCAATTAAAGCCGTGAATGAGCAGTTATAGTATGTTAAAGGGAATTATTTGGCAAATAAATATGTTGCATATTTATGAAAACCATTTAAAATAAAAAAAGGTGAAAAATAAACGGAGGTTATCCATTTATTATCATGGCAGCTATAGCAAAAAAGGCGGAACAAGGGAATAACAGAGAATCAGCTCTTGAGAAGCAGTTACAGTTCCAGAAAAAACTCAATAATATTACAAATAAAATCCATTCGGCAAAGGATACGGTCGATATTATCCTTAACCTGACGGAGGATATCCAGGGTCTTTTTGAAGCTGATAGAATGACAATATATGTTGTAGATGGTGTTAAAAAACAAATTGTCTCAAAGTTTAAAACCGGTGATGAAATCGGGGAGATCAGAGTAGATATAAATAATACAAGTATATCCGGTTTTTGTGCCGCGGCGGGAAAAATAGTAAATATTAATAATGCATATGATGATAATGAATTAAAGAGGATTCATCCTGAACTTACCTTTAATAAAAGTTTTGACTCCCAGACCGGGTATAAGACGACCCAGGTTCTTGCCGCACCCATCATTCATAATAAAAAATATCTCATGGGAGTACTCCAGCTTATTAATAAAAAGGATGGGACACATTTTTCTCTTGAAGACCAGGCATCGGTTATGGAGATCGCGAAAGTCCTGGGTGTCGCCATATTCAACAATCAGAAGGTCATTCAAAAGAAAAAACCAACCAAGTACGATTATCTTATAACAAATAATATCATCACCAATAAGGAACTGGAAAAGGGCATGGGAGAGGCCCGTAAACTTAAAAAATCTGTTGAAAGTATCCTCATGAGCGACTTCAGTGTATCAAAGGATGATATTGGTAAGTCACTTTCAAACTTCTACAGGACTAAATTTGTTCCATTTGATGATAAAATGATCATTCCCGGGCAACTCCTCAAGGGATTGAAGGTTAATTTTCTGAAGAACAACGCGTTTGTTCCCGTGGCTCAATCCGGGAACAAGGTATCTGTCGCAATGGAAAATCCCGATTTTCTGCCGGCCAGGGATACGTTAAAGCAGCTCATGGCCGGAAAAGACCTGGAATTCTGTGTTTCGCTCAAGGAAGATATTTTTAAGATGATCGATCTTTTCTTTGATGTGAAGCGTAGTGAAATGCTCGAAGACAGCGGCAGTATTGAAGATCTTATCGGACAGCTGGATACAGGCGAAGAAGACGATTTTGACGAAATGGAAGGCCCAACCGAGGAAGATGGCGCTATTGTACAGCTTGTTAACAAAATGATAATTGACGGTTTTAACAGGAATGCCTCTGATATTCATATAGAACCCAGACCAGGTAAAGCCAACTCTGTTATCAGGTTCAGGATTGACGGCGCCTGCCAGGTGTACCAGACCATACCATACACCTTTAAGCAGGCCCTTGTGTCCCGTCTCAAAATCATGTCTGACCTCGATATCTCCGAAAGGCGTCTGCCCCAGGATGGGAAAATAAAATTTAAAAAATATGCCCCTCTCGACATTGAGCTTCGTGTAGCCACGATTCCTACATCCGGTGGTGTTGAGGACGTGGTAATGCGTATCCTTGCCGCGGGCGAACCAATACCCTTGGAAGTAATGGGTCTGAATGAAAGGAACTATGAAGTATTCATCGATATGATTAGTAAACCATATGGTATAGCACTTGTAGTCGGACCAACCGGTAGTGGAAAGACAACAACACTTCATGCCGCATTACACCATATTAATAAACCCGAAACAAAAATATGGACTGCTGAAGATCCCGTTGAGATAACTCAGGAAGGATTAAGACAGGTGCAGGTACAGGCCAAAATTGGCTTTGATTTTGCCACTGCCATGAGAGCTTTTCTAAGGGCTGATCCTGATGTGATTATGGTTGGTGAAATGCGTGACCATGAAACTGTTGCCACCGGTGTTGAAGCTTCCCTTACCGGCCATCTTGTTTTCAGTACACTCCATACCAACAGCGCTCCGGAAACCATTACCAGGCTCCTCGATATGGGTATGGATCCCTTTAATTTTGCAGACGCTTTACTTGGCGTACTTGCCCAGAGACTTGTAAGGACCCTGTGTAAGGATTGTAAAGAGGAGTATCACCCGGAAAAGGAAGAATATGACAGTCTTGTCAGGGCCTATGAAGGTGATTTTGATGCACTTGGTTACCCATACAATGATGACTTGAAGCTTTTCAGGCCAAAGGGTTGTTCCAAATGCGGAAACACCGGATATAGAGGGCGAACAGGTCTACATGAAATACTCCTTGGAACCGAAGATATGCAGACTAAAATACAGGTAAGGGCAAAGATGGAAGAGCTAAGGGAGCAGGCTATGAAAGACGGAATGACAACCCTTATTCAGGACGGGATTAGAAAGACCTTTCTGGGGCAGACTGATTTAATTCAGGTCAGAAAGGTGTGTATGTAATAAAAACAGGGCGCAGGGTACAAGGCGCACGGCGCGGGGGGAAAACCTTGAGCCCTGTGCCTTTTTTATGGATACCTCCCGGGCTTTAAAAGACCTGCCGTCTCCTCCATGCCAAACATGATATTCATATTCTGAACAGCACTTCCCGCCTGACCTTTAACCAGGTTATCTATTAAACTTACCACTATCAGCTTTTCTGTTCTTTCATCTATGTTAATAGACAGGTTGCAGAAATTGCTTCCCCTTACATCAGTACTGGTCTGCATCTTTTCAGGTCCAAAAACCCTCACAAAGCCGGAATCTTTATAGAATTCAGTATAAATATCAATTATCTCTTCTACTTTTTTAACCCCTGTCAGGTTTCCATATATAGTAGACATAATCCCCCTTGCCAGAGGAACAAGATGGGGCGTAAAGGTTATTTTAATTTGATCCGACCCTATAAGACCTAACTCCCTTTCTATCTCGAAAACATGCTGGTGGCCCGATACCTTATAGGCATTCATGGCCTCATATCTAGCGGGATAATGGAAGGTTGACGATGGGTTTTTCCCCGCTCCGGAAACACCCGTTTTGGAATCGCAGATAATGCTGTTTTTATCTATAAGCGATTCGCTGACCACCGGTGCAAGGCCAAGTATACAACTCACGGCAAAACAGCCGGGGTTTCCCACTATGTTTGTTCCTTTTATTTCATCGCGATGAAGTTCCGCCAGACCGTATACCGATTCGGAAAGCAATTCCGGGGAGGCATGATCCCATGTTTTGCCTATTCTTTCAGCATAGTTTTTATACACAACAGGATCATTAAAACGAAAATCCCCACTGTAATCCACAACCTTGATACCTTTTTCAAGCCAATTTTTGGCACCACTTTGACCAATACCGTCCGGGGTTGCGTAAAAAACAACATCAAAATTGTCCGGACAACCGGGGTCGTCAGGATCAATAATTGGAATATCACAAAATCCTTTAAGATGAGGATAAAGATCACTAATTGCCTTCCCCACGTCCTGTTTATCAATAAGGGCGGCTATTTCAGCCCCGGGGTGATCAATAAGAAGTTCAACGGCGCCGCACCCCCCATAGCCTCCTGCGCCGATTATACCGACTTTTATTTTTGGCATAACAATTACCTCGTATTATTAAAATTTGATGCAATATTATAATAAAACAAATTGTTAATAAAGGCTCAAGGCTCAGGGCACAGGGCACAAGG
>JBHPCX010000161.1:0-5246 GCA_042573485.1 Thermodesulfobacteriota bacterium
TGTCTGAATTGGCCTGCTGTAACAAACTGTTGTGACATCCTTGGTGATGTTTTTCTAACATATATCCTCTTTTTATTCGGAGTGACTTCAGCGATATATTTATTTGAGTCAACAGGAGAAGAAACCTTTTCTTTTTTCGTTAGTAAATCTCTAAATATCCTATAATCATTAGTAGAAAAGCTGAATTTTGATCCTAATTTTTCTAACATTACACCAGTTTCAAACCATATTTTAAATTTACCTACACTACCGGCAAATCTTCTGGCACAAGCATCGGCAATTGTTTCGTAATTCTTTATGTTAGGGAAATGTTTTAATGACTGCTTTACTGCGTGGACAAAATCATATCCTCGATTCATGAAATATAAAACGGCATAAATATTCCGAAGAGCTTCACGTCGATCACTATCAAATGGAATGGATGTAAATTTATTCATTTTGAATTCGGGTGGTGTAGTACTTCTTGTTATGATTTTCTTTACATTTTTCTTTAATGATTCTTTAGCCTTACACTTGACACACAATTCATTGTCATCTGATAGGCAACTATTACAGAACGACTCCCCACAAGATTTACACATAAAATCATCATCAGCAATGTATTGTTCTTTACAATTTGAGCAAGTTCCCTTTTCCTTATATGTTTTCATATACTGTTTAATTTCAGGGCTATTTACTATTCTCACGACATTTCCATACATTACATGGGCATGTTCTTCGCTAATGCCATCTTTATCTGTTTCATTACTGTGAATGGCTCGGTTCCTTATATCAACAAGATCCCATAGGTTTATCTGAGCCCTTCGGTTCGGCTTGGTTCCATCATGCGGTATTATCCTTGAGATAATATTAGCCTTCTCAAAAAGTGTAACTATCTTGCCCAAGGTAAAATCTTCATAAGATCTTTCGCTTGGTGTCTTTGTAAGTTCTCGTTGAATTTTCAGGGTTCGCATTCTTTCATTCTTGCTGGTTGTTTCAAGATAATGAAAGTAGAGATATTTTATAGCTGTCTCCAGTATCTTCCCACATTGTATTGTACAAAAGACGTAATCCTTTTTATTAAGGAAGTCCTTTGCTTTTTCCATTTCTTTCTTATAGTTCATTAAGATTCTCAACTTACTGATTATACAATCTGAAATCTTACTTAGACTAATCCCTCACTACACACAACCTTTGGAATAGGATGATCATCAAGTTGAATCCTTCTCCGTTCAGACCATCCCTTCATATTATGCTGATGGTAGATATTAACTAAAGAAGTCATTAAATTATTTCCGGTCACTCCATTTCTTCGGATGAGGTTGAGTTCCCGATTAATAGCAGTTGTGATTGGACTACGAAAAGCTTTTTCAAGGATATTGATTTGCCCTTTAATACCCTCATCATCTGCCGTTCCAAACATAAGCCGTAACTCTCGTAAAACGTATCGCTGACCGAGAGTCAAAGAAAGAGTATGCTTGCGTTCACTTTGACGATGCTTAACCTCTTCAACAAACTTTTGCTTAACCCTCATGATGGCTTTATTATAATCTGATGGCAGTTTAACACCTTTCAGATCTTGTCCACATTTGATCATGCCAAGGATACGTGGAATATCTCTTGAAATTTCTTTACCCTTTTCATCCAAAAGGATCAATTGCTGATACCGGCCAGCCTGGCAGAATACAAAAAGATTCTTTTCTTTGGCAGGTTTGGCCGCTCGGATACCGTCTCGTAAGTTTGCTATACGATCATATTCCCCAGGATTCTCATTTTTAAGCTGTCTAAGTATTTCTTCCGCTTCATTGAGATCTATAAATTCTTCTCCATCTTCAAATAAGCTTAGCTGGCCACCTTTTTTTTCATATATGGCATACATAGCGTCTTCATTAAGATGCTCTGATCTATCAAGGATACTGGCATCTTCACCGATAGTATCATGGATTTCTTGAATGCGGTTTTTGAGCCTTTGTCGAAGCCTTAAGTTTTTTTCAATTCCGGCTTCAGGTAAAAAATTATATCCATAAATCACATCATGCTCACTACCAATTCTGTCAATACGACCAAAACGCTGAATTAGGCGAACTGGATTCCAATGGAGGTCATAATTTATGATCTTATCGCAATCCTGAAGGTTTAAACCTTCTGCCAATACATCCGTGGCTACAACAGTATTTAATTCAGTTTCACCTTTTTGGCGTTTATACTCAGGATTACTTTTTGGAGAAAACCTTCCAACCACCCTGGCTTTACTTTTGTCTCCGCTATAGATCACATCTATATCACTATATTTATCACCAGGATTTATATTCTCATATATGTATCGGGCTGTGTCGGCATATTGTGTGAAAATCAACCTTTTTCCTTGATCCAGTGGGCTTTCACTGAATTTATTTATGAGTGTTTGGAGCTTAGTATCCTTCTCAGGTGTAATAGGCTCAACTAATTCAATCAACCGTTTAAATAACTCAATGTCATGGGTAATATGGGTTGTAAGACGGTCGAAATCAAAATCATCAATGACATACCGCCCGGATACTTGTCGAAGAGTATCAACTATATCTTGCTCTTCAGATTGATTTGGCTCGTATAGGATCACTTGAGCGTCCTCTCCTGCTGGTACAATTCCATTGGATAATGCTTCCAGGAACCGTTCGTGTAATATCAATAATCGACGTACAGTTTCTCGAAAAGCATAAACACTTGACTCAAATCGTTTGAATAACAAAACTCTTATCAAGCCACGTAAATTAAATCCAGCACGCTTAAGGCTGACATATGGCTCATCCTTTTGTTTACCTCTTTTAACATAATGCCATAAACCATAACGAGCATATGTAAGTTCGTCTTTTGGCGGCACTTTAGGCATACTCTTGCGTGACTTACCAAGATAACCCCTGATTTGCTGATATAATCCCTGGTAAGTATCTTCAATACTATATTCTATTGTCTCTAACTCTCTCTTAGGAAAGAATTGATGTTTCCCACCAACAAAAACATAAGCCTTTTTATTACCACCCCGATACTCATCAAATCTGGATGGATCTATTGGCTGATGTGTCTTTGAATCATAACCATACCAGCGTAATATATGATTCCTGGTACGCCTTATGAGAAGGTTCACTAATATATCGGGTAATTTCTTTTCTCCTTTTTCAATACCCTTAAAATATTGCCTTAAGTCAGGCGGATCAATCGGAAGATCAGTTTTATCGTCTTGATGAAATAGTTTTATTTGATGGAATACATCCCAAGCACTTTTATTCCTTGGTGTAGCCGTGAGAAAGCAACACCGTCTCCCCACTGCGAGAAAATTCTGAATCAGTTTATATTTTTGAGTTTCAGGATAACGAAAATTATGACTTTCATCGATTAGTATAAGATTTCTGTCTCGATATTTTATGTTATCGGTGAGTAAAGTGATTGAACCATCCTTATCCTCTCTTAAATATCCAATTGACAAAACACGGGCATTTAGTTGGTATACTTCATTGTAACTTTCCCACATATCAACCAGAGATGCCGGACAGATGATTAATGGCCTCGCGTGCTCAACTCTTTCAAAATATTTTACTATAGCTGAACCAATATAACTTTTCCCAAGACCTACAACATCAGAAACAAATGCGCCCCCATAGTCTTTTATGATTTGAACGGCTTGATGAACTGCCACTTTTTGGAAATCTGCTAAACGTTTTGTGATCTCATCATCCCAAAGGATCTCGTGTTCATCTCCGCCTTCTAACCTGTCTTTAACAAGCATATAAAGAGTCTTCATATAAATATCATATGGCCGAACTGAAGCTATAGCCCATGACTGTTTTATTTCGTCCATTAGAGATTCGTCGAAATCCCTGGCCTCATCCCATAAATCAGAAAACCATTTACTCAATTCAAAATGATTATCATTCCCTTGGACTACAACATTTAGCTCTGTGTTGTGAGTAACACCGGAAAGAGTGAGATTGCTCGATCCAACTACTGCTATTCCTTTTTCATACCTACCATCATCATGGTAGTCGAAAATGTATGCTTTAGCATGTAATCTACCTTTGGTGTATACGCGGACTTTTAGTCTCTTTTCTTCAATCATCCTTACCAGAATATTAAGGAGATCTTCACCTTCATCTGTCTGGTCCATCAATTCAACAGCGCCTTTAATATTTTCAGCAGTTTCCTTGACCATCCGCTTGGATTCTGTACGCTTTGGATAAGCTTGCGCCTCAGCTTCATCAGCAACCATCTCAAGTCTACGATATCCCTCAGCGAGTTGTTCTAAGGTATCTCGGTTTGTTGTGTTACCAATCAACAGACGCATTTCTTTAACATTCTCGATATTTTTTGAGATGCTCGTAAGTCCGGATAGGAAAAAATAGCCGACAGCAAATTTTGCTGAGTCAGTAGAGGCAAGGATGCTATTTATATGGTCAACAAGTTTTTCATTTCGATTATCAATGATATCATGAGTTGGCATATTATACTCCATAAAGTGGAGCTATACGTTTTTCAATTTCTTTTTCCCATTCATCACAATTTTGTCCTTTAGCTCTCAAACATTTTAAGACAAGGGTTTCAATAGCTTCACGATTAACAGAAGAGGCTTTTGGTATAGGGATATTCTCTACGTATTGCCGCTTCAATCTTAACCTCCCTCCCTTATGTGCGTCTCCTAAAACTGCAGCTGTTTCAACTAAATATTCCCAAACTAAACCTGAGTTAAGAATCCCTAATAAATATAAATCGCGGATAGGTATAGCGAATGCTGTCATATCAATATATGCCCCTGAATCATCAAAGGCGAATCTAGGTTCTTTAGCGATATCAGGAAAAATTATTTTAGGACTTTCAAATGCCTGAGTATAGCGAAGTTGTGGTTGCTGAAGTTCATACCATTTTTGTTTTGCAGCCCTTCCCTCAAGCTCTGATTTAAATTTTTTTAGATGGGTTAAGACTTCAGAAAGTCCACGAGTATCAATTCCATGAAACATATACAATAACCATTTGCCAGAATTTCGTATATGCCATTTCCTTACATTATCACCTACAATTAATTTTTTTATTAAATCTGAACTACCTTGAATACCATTAGTAAGTTTTGTTTTGGTTTCGCTATCAATCCAAAATGCCTTATTACGACCTGTTTTGATTCCAGCTAATATTTGACCATTTACATAATCTTTTAGGGGAATCCCATTTCTTTTCATTTTTTGAAGTAGTATTCGAGTACTTTTATCTGAAAAATCCCAATATGAACCATTTAAGCTGTC
>JBHPCX010000162.1:0-5224 GCA_042573485.1 Thermodesulfobacteriota bacterium
ATGGCCAGATAATTTCCAGTTGCAACTCTTCATTCTATCCACATCTAATATTAGGCCCGTTTGTAAAAACAAACCGGGCCTAAAAATATTATGGTTATGAAACAGCAATTATTTAAAATAAAAAATAGGGCCCTGGAGGAATTAACCTCGATAAGAGATCTGAACGCGCTTGAAAAACTCAGGATAGAATATCTGGGTAAAAAGGGGCAGGTAACATCTCTTATGAAAAAACTGGGCACTCTCGCCAAAGATGAAAGACCGGCCTTCGGAAAGCTTGCCAATGAAGTTAAATCGGAAATAGCAGGGCTGATTGATAAGGCTATAAATGACCTAAAAGAGGGAGAAAGATCAGGGAAAGATAAATTCCTGGATATAACGCTTCCGGGAAGAGAGCCATTGAGAGGGCATCTTCACCCTATAAATCAGGTCAATGATGAGATATGCGGTATTTTTGTAAAAATGGGGTACAGTATAGTAAAGGGCCCTAATATCGAACTTGATTATTATAATTTTGAAGCACTGAATTTTCCGAAGGATCACCCGGCAAGGGATATGCAGGACACCTTTTATGTATCGGATAATGTGGTTCTTCGAACCCATACCTCACCCATGCAGGTGAGGACCATGGAAAAACAAAAACCCCCTGTGAGTATTATCGCACCCGGCAAGGTATACAGAAGCGATTCTGATGTATCTCACACGCCGATGTTTCATCAGGTTGAAGGTCTTCTGGTGGACAAAGGTGTCACTTTTGGTGATCTGAAGGGTACTTTAACCAGTTTTGTGCATCAAATGTTCGGGTCAGGTATAAATCTGAGGTTCAGGCCCAGCTTTTTCCCCTTTACAGAACCAAGCGCGGAAGTTGATATTCAATGTGTCATCTGCGGAGGGAAGGGCTGCAGGACATGCGGGAATTCCGGGTGGCTGGAAATACTGGGCTCAGGGATGGTTGATCCGGCCGTATATGGATTTGTGAATTATGACCCTGAGATATATTCAGGTTTTGCCTTTGGGCTTGGAATTGAGCGGATAGCGATGTTGAAATACGGCATTGATGATATACAGCTGTTGTTTAAAAATGATATGCGTTTCCTGAGACAATTTTAAATAAATTTCGAGATTATTGTATGAAACTGAGTTTAAACTGGCTAAAAGAATATGTAGATATTGATGTTTCACCTGAAGAGCTTGCCCATATACTTACAATGGCAGGTCTTGAGGTGGAGGAGCTTGAACACCTGGGACAGATATCCGATAAGATTATTGTCTCCAGGGTAATGTCTGTAAGAAAACATCCTAAAGCTGACAGGCTTTCTCTTTGTGATGTAGATAACGGCAGTTCCATTGTGCAGGTAGTATGCGGCGCTCCGAATGTTGAGAAGGGCTGCCTGACTCCAATGGCATTACCGGGAGCTGAACTGCCCGGCGGTATAATTGTTAAAGAGAGCACCCTTAGAGGTGAAAAGTCTTCGGGGATTCTGCTTGCTGAAGACGAACTCGGCCTTACAGATGATCACAGCGGCATAATGATTCTTCCCCCTGACCTTGAAATAGGCATACCGCTTACCCGGGCCCTTGATCTGGATGACTGGGCTCTCGACATAAGTCTTACACCGAACAGACCGGATTGTGCCTCTGTTATTGGTGTAGCCAGGGAAGTGGCTGCCCTTACGGGAAAGAAGGTTACCCTCCCTGAAATTGACTATATTGAAGAAGGTGTTTCCATATCCGATGTCACAAGCGTTGATGTTGAAGATCCTGATGGATGTCCAAGATATGCGGCAGGCATGATTCAGAATGTTACATTGAAACCTTCTCCGTTCTGGATGAGGTACCGTCTTTACGTCTCCGGGACCAGGAGTAAAAATAATGTTGTTGATGTTTCCAATTATGTACTGCTGGAAACAGGACAGCCGCTGCATACATTTGACTATGACCAGCTCAATGAACACAGGATAGTTGTTTCAAGGGCAAGGGAAGGTGATAGGTTTTTTACTCTGGATGAGAAGGAACGTACCCTTAATAATAAGCACCTCATGATTTGCGACGGTGAAAAACCTGTTGGTGTCGCGGGAATTATGGGAGGCATGAACTCTGAAATATCTGACAGCTCGGTCAGTATTCTTATAGAAAGCGCGCATTTTGATCCCTTTACAATCAGGAAAGGGGCAAAATCACTTGGCATTTCGAGTGAAGCATCATACAGGTTTGAACGAGGAATTGATATTGAAGGGGTCATTTACGCGTTGCGGCGTGCCCTCATGTTATGCCTTGAACTTGCGGGCGGAACTGTTAACAAGGGTATAATTGACATATATCCTGACAAACATGATCCGCCTGTCATTAATTTAAGAATCAGGAATACAAATGATTTTCTTGGTTCATCAATTTCAAAGGATGAAATGATTTCATACCTTAAAGCGCTTCAAATGTCAGTTGAGGAAAAAGATGGTGACACCATTGAGGTTATCCCTCCTTCCTACCGGGTAGACTTATCCAGAGAAATAGACCTGGTAGAGGAAGTAGCCAGGATGTCAGGATATGATAACATCCCTGTAACTTATCCGCATATTAAACCGTACGCGGAGGATGATATTCCATCCCTTATATTTCATGACAGGGTCTGTGAAACACTAGCGGGTATTGGTTTCAGTGAGATTGTTACATACAGTTTTATATCACCGGATTCTGCAGATCTCCTGTGTGCCAAACAGGACAGCGAGATAAGGTCATTTGTTAATTTGATGAATCCCCTTACTACTGAGCAGTCTGTGATGAGAACTTCTCTTTTGCCAGGCCTTATATCGACGGTGAAGGATAACATGGCACATGGTGAACCCAACCTGAAACTCTTTGAATGGGGAAAGGTGTATATAAGGGATGATTCAAGCGAATTGCCTGTTGAAAAGCTTGTGCTGTCCGGAATAATGAGCGGTAATTATAATTCAAAGAAATGGTATAATGAACCGAGACCTGTTGACTTCTATGACATAAAAGGCGCTGTGGAAGTTCTTCTGAGATCAGCAGGGTTATTAAACTATTCATTTGAAAAAAGGAATACACCGGAAGCATATAATGAAGATTATTCATGTTGTTTGCGTGCTGGTGATGCAGCTGTTGGTTATATTGGTAAAATCAATTCAGATGTGCTTATCAGGTATGATATTAAATCAGACGACCTGTATATATTTGAAATTGATGTCGCAAACCTTATAAGCGAAATTTCCAAAAACCGGTTTAAATATGAGCCTTATGCAAAATATCCTGCAGTTTTCAGGGATATAACTATAATTGTTGATAAAAAGGTTGAAAGTGATACAATTTTATCTATAATAAGGAACGAGGGTGGCGGACTTGTTGAATCAGCTGATTTGTTCGGTGTTTATGAAGGCAAAAAGTTGGGAGAAAATAAAAAGTCGCTGAGCTATAGAATCTGCTACAGGTCAGACAGGGAAACGCTTGATGGTGACCTGGTAAACAACCTTAACGAAAAGATAATTGAAAGCATAATGGATGAGACAGGTGGAACTCTAAGTGAGGGATAGAGGCCAATGAACATACCGGATGATAAGCGCTATTTCAGAATAGGTGAAGTAAGCCGCATTATCGGGGTTAAACCTTACGTACTCAGATACTGGGAAAGTGAATTTCCCCAGATAAGACCTGAAAGGGCTGATTCCAGGCAAAGGACTTATCAGAGAAAAGACCTGGATATTATAATGGAAATAAAAAGGCTCCTGCATGAAGAAAAACTTACTCTTGAAGGGGCCAGAAAAAGATTAAAAAAACACTTATCAAAGACCGACTCTTCTGACCCTGCCGAGATTATATCTGAAATAAAAAACGAACTTAAAAGTATTTCCGGCCTGTTATCAGAATAGGCTGTCTAGAAATACCCTCGAGACCTTATCACAGATGACAATCATGATAACAACCTGTAGAGACGGGTTTCAAACCCGTCTCTACAAAAAAATCTTATTAAATTAAAGAAGGAATTATCTCTATGATATCAAAAAATAAGCTTAACAAATATAGTGATGTACTGTTATGGGGTTTAAAAACCGCGCGCAAAAAGAGATTCAACAAAAATGACACTATCCTGGTAAGGTTCGATCTCTCAGCATTAAAACTGGCTGAAGTACTCCAGGTTAAAATTATTGATATGGGCATGAATCCTGTACTGCGGCTGAACAGCACTGAGAAGATGGAAAAGAACTTTTTTGAAAGGTCAAACGAGCAGCAGCTGATTTTTCAGGTGCCGGGCAGAAAGGAGCTTTATAAAAACCTGCATGGCAACATCAGCCTCATTGCTCCAGAGTCAGTGACCCATCTTAAACATATAGATCCTCAGAAAATAGGAAAGACCGCACTGGCAAGAAAACCCCTCAGAGATATCCTGTGGGATAGAGAGGAGAAGGGAGATTTAGGCTGGACATTATGCATGTTTCCGACCCAGGGTGCGGCGGATACTGCCGGCATTTCTTTGAGACAGTATGAATCCCAGGTAATTAAGGCCTGCTATCTTGATATGGACGATCCTGTTAAAGGCTGGAAAGAAACCTATAAACAGGCCGTCACAATTAAAAGATGGATAAACCGGATGAAGGTTAATTACTTTCACATAGAATCCAGGAATATGGATTTAAAAATCACTCCCGGGGAAAAGAGGAAATGGATGGGTGTTTCAGGTCAAAATATTCCCAGCTTCGAGTTATTCTTATCACCTGACTGGCGTGGTACAGAAGGTGTATATTATGCAAACCTGCCTTCATACAGGGATGGAAATTATGTTGAAGGTGTAAAATTTGAATTCAAAAAGGGTGAAGTTGTTAAAAGCAGTGCTAAAAAAGGAAGAAATTTTGTCGCAAAGCAAATCTCAATGGACAAAGGCGCGAGAAGAGTAGGGGAGTTTTCATTAACAGATAAGCGCTTTTCTAAAATAGATAAATTTATGGCCAATACTCTGTTTGACGAAAATTTCGGCGGGAAATACGGAAACTGCCATCTCGCGGTAGGCATGTCATACAGTGATACTTTTAACGGTGATCCGTCAAAACTTACAAAATCGATGAAAAAGAAGCTTGGATTTAATGATTCTGCTTTGCACTGGGATCTTATCAATACCGAGGATAAAGTTGTGACCGCATATTTAAAATCAGGGAAAAGAAAGATATTATTACCCCGTTTTAGTGGACACTCATAAAAACCCCAAGTAAATATAAGA
>JBHPCX010000163.1:0-5182 GCA_042573485.1 Thermodesulfobacteriota bacterium
GTCAGGGAAGTACTGGGGAATTGAGGATTGAATATTGAAAATTGGGGACAAAAAATGAAGACTGAAGAACTGAAAATTAGGACAAAATAATTTGCTCATCGTTCAATTTTCAATTTCTTACATAGGGGGCAGGCATGAAAGACAGAACCAGCCAGAGAAAAATCCTTATTGTGGATGATGATGAGTCCGTTCGCCGCACTCTGGAGCGCATCATAAAAAAAATCCAACCGGAGTGCGCGCTGGTATCAAGCGCGGAAGAGGCCCGCCGCAGTCTGGAGGCCGATAAATTTGATCTCATCCTCTGTGATATTAACATGCCGGGGGAGTCGGGGATGGATCTGATCAGTCATGTCCGCTCCGCGTATCCTGAGACTGCCGTGATCATGGTGAGTGGGATGGATGACCCGGAGATGGCCGAGAAGGCTTTGGAGATTGGGGCCTATGGCTACATGATCAAGCCCTTCAAACCCAGTGAGATAATCATTAATGTTTCCAGCGCCCTTCGAAGACAAAAGCTGGAGACCAAGAAACAAATTTATATGGAAAAACTGGAGCAGAAGGTGGAAAGCCGTACGATAAAGATCCAGGAGACCCTGGAGAGTGTAATCGAGGTTATTTCCCTGACCGTGGAATCCAGGGATCCCTATACGGCCGGCCATCAGCTCCGGGTAGCGGAACTTGCATATGTCATAGCGGAGGAGATGGGATGGCCTCTGGGTCAGGTCAAGGGTGTCCGCATGGCCGGGATGATCCATGACCTTGGCAAGATTTCCGTACCTGCGGAAATACTCAGTAAGCCCACCCGTCTAACCGATATTGAGTTTGAACTCATAAAAACTCATCCCCGGGTAGGCTATGAAATCCTCAAGGGGATCGATTTCCCCTGGCCAATCGCCCAGGTCGTGTATCAACACCACGAAAGGATAGACGGATCAGGGTATCCGAAAGGACTCAAAGGGGAGGAGATTATCAAGGAAGCGAGAATCATGGCTGTCGCGGATGTGGTGGAAGCCATGGGATCCCACCGGCCTTACCGCGCGGCCCTGGGCGGAGAGGAGGCCCTGGAGGAGATTTCGAAAAACAGAGGCATCACCTATGACCAGGAAGTGGTGGATATTTGTTTAGAGATATTCAGAAAGGGCAAATTCAATTTTTATAAGGAAAATAAAAATTGAAAGAAACACAGGTAAAGGACAAGGGCCCAGGTGCCCAAATCACCCGTAGAACAATAAGACACAGCTTGAAGGTCATCTTCTTCTGTATGACGGCCCTTCCCTTTTTTGTGTTTGTGTTCGTCTATTTCCAGATCGGCGCCATCAAGACGGTCCTGTCCGGGGCCCTTATTGCCCTGGCCCTGATCCTTGTACTCGAGGGGTTTATCGTCTTCAGGAGAATGGCGGACCATATCGAACGGCTTTCCGTAACCATGGCTGAGGCCGGAGATGGAAAGATAAAAAGAATCGATGACGCGGGAGATACAAAGGCCTTCAAGCTCGATTGTTGCACAGACTCACGGAGCTATGGTTTTCAGGAGTAAAAAAAAGTTACACGAGGTGCTCAAGGGTTAAAAATGAATAGTGAGAAGTGAATAGTGAGAAGTGAAAATTCAACGGCAATATTCACTATTAAATATTCAATATTAAAGAGGTCGCGAGAATGCCAATCAAAAAGAAAAAAACGACGCCAGTCAATAAAAAGTCTTTAAAAAAGGTCAAACAAGAGAAAAAACCAAGAGAAGGCATTCGCTTTCCGATTGTCGGCATCGGGGCCTCAGCCGGTGGATTAGAGACGTTAAAGGCCTTCTTTTCCATCATGCCGCCGGACAGCAACATGGCATTTGTGGTTATCCAGCACTTAAGCCCGCAGCACAAGAGTATCATGGCTTCACTCGTGGATAAACACACCCTGATGAATGTCTGCCAGATTGAAGACAGTGTAAAGATTGAACCCAACCATGTCTACCTGAATCCCCCGGGAAAAAACGTTGCCATTTTTAACCGCCGCCTCCATCTGCTGGAACCTGTAAAGACGGGCATGATCAACATGCCGGTTGATTTCTTTTTCAGATCGCTCTCGGAAGACCTTGGAGAAGAAGCCATCGGCATCATTTTGTCAGGAACGGCATCAGACGGAACCATGGGGATTAAAGCGATCAAGGGGGAAGGGGGCATGGTCATGGTCCAGCAGCCGGAGACCGCAAAATATAACGGCATGCCCAAAAGTGCCATTGAGACCGGACTGGTCGATTTCATCATTCCGGTTGAAAAAATGCCGGAAACTCTCATCCGGTACGTGCAGCACCCATTTCTCGAGTCTTTGGATAAAGTCAAACTCGCAAAGCCCCCGGTTAAGAATCAGATACAGAAGATTTTCGCGCTGATTCGCAGCGCAACCGGCCACGATTTTTCCAATTACAAGCCGGGTACAATTGCCCGTCGGGTTGAACGCCGCCTGGCGGTTCACCAGATAAAAACGCTGGCTGATTACATACTTTATCTCCAGAAAAACCCTGCTGAAATAGACCTGCTCTTTAAAAATATGGTCATAGGGGTGACCAGCTTCTTCAGGGACCCGGAAGCCTATGACATGCTTGAGCAAAAGTTACTGACTGAGTTGTTGAGCGTAAAAGAGCCTGACACGACGATCCGGGTATGGGTTACGGGCTGCTCTACCGGTGAAGAAGCATACTCGCTCGGCATGATCCTTTGCGAAACGATGGAGAAGCTCAAAAAACAATTTGATGTTAAAATTTTTGCCACGGATATCGATGGAACGGCCCTGGACACTGCGAGAAAGGGGATCTATCCGGAGAATATCGGCGCGGATGTTTCCCGGAAGCGATTAAAGCGGTTTTTCATAAAAGAACCGGGTGCTTTCAAGATAAAAAAAGAGATCCGGGACATGGTTGTCTTTTCAATTCAAAATATCATAAAAGATCCGCCCTTTTCCCGACTGGACCTGTTGAGCTGCCGCAACCTGATGATCTATATGGACAGTGTCCTGCAGAAAAAGATCATCCCCCTGTTCCATTATACCTTAAACCCCGGCGGGATGCTGTTTCTGGGAACCTCCGAAAGCATCGGCGAGTATACCGATCTTTTTCAGACGTTAAATTCCAAATGGAAGCTCTTTAAACGGGAAAAGGGGATTGCAGGCGCGGTCATCACTTTTCCCTCCGGAATCCGTTACGGGGTTCAGCAAAGAACCGAATTCAATGAAAGAGATAATCTGCCGGCAGCAAGCGACGTCCAGACGATGGTCGAACAGGCCATTCTTGACGAATATGCGCCCGCCGGTGTTCTGATCAATGCTAAATATGAAGTTCTGCATTTTGTTGGTAAAACAGAAAAGTATCTTGTGCCGCCCACAGGCAAACCCAGCTTTAATATTCTGAACATGGTCCGCGAGGATCTCAGACATCCGCTGACGACGGCGCTTCACAAAACGGCGCGGGATAAAACGAACACTTCCCACAATGGGATTTGCGTGAAATATAGCAATGTGATTTTAATTGTCAACATATCCGTTAAACAGATGACGGGCAAAGGGCTGTCTCCAGGGTTAATGCTCGTCATGTTTGAGGATAAAACACCGGTGAAGGAAGCGGACGAAAAAAAGACCATCCCATCAAAAGTAACAAAACAGGACACAGCCTTCCAAAGCCTTGAGCAGGATCTAATATCTACCAAGGAATATCTTCATGCAACAATCGAGGAGATGGAAACCTCCAATGAGGAGCTCAAATCAACCAATGAAGAGCTGCAATCGGTCAACGAGGAACTTCAAAGCACCAACGAAGAGGTTGAGACTTCCAAGGAGGAGCTTCAATCCACCAATGAGGAGCTGGCCACGGTAAACGCTGAACTTCAAAATAAATTGGATGAATTTGCCAAGACTAATGATGACATGAACAACCTGCTGGCCGCGACTGAAATCGCCTCAATATTTCTGGATGATGACCTTTGCATCAAACGTTACACGCCGGCCGCTGCCAGGATTATCAGTTTGATTCAGACCGATATCGGCCGGCCGCTGGGTGATCTGAAAACCTGTTTTCCGGATGTAGATCTTGTCGAACAAATCAGAAAAGTCCTTAGAGACCTCAATACTGTGGAGATGGAAATTCTGTCAAAGGATTTTATCTGGTATGCCATTAAGATCATGCCCTACCGTACCTCTGAAAATATCATTGACGGGGTGGCGATTACATTTATTGATGTGCACAAGATCAAGCAGGCGGATAAAGTCAGGAGATTGGCCACTGTTTTGGAGGATTCCAATGACGCCGTTACGGTACTGGATCTGGATGGTAATATTCTTGCATGGAACAGGGGCGCGCAGCGGATGTACGGCTGGACTGAATCCGAAGCCCTTAATATGAATATCAGCGACCTTATGCCCGGGGATAAGCTAAGCGAGTTAAAAACGTTTATTGAAAAGATATCAAGGGGTGAAGTCCTAAAGACATTTGCGGCTCAGCGAATTACAAAGACCGGAAAGATTATAAATGTATCGTTGACCTGCACTGCTTTAATGGATGAAAGTAACCGACCCATTGAAATCGCGATCACGGAACGGGATATTGCATGGTTGAGCGAGGAATAAGGGAGACGATTATGGAAACAAAGAAAGACACACCTGATTATGAACTCAGACAACGCGCGGAAAAAAAACTGAGGGAAACCACCGGGGGCCGCGAAGATATCTCCGGCATTTCGCCTGAAAGGATGGCGGCTCTCATCCATGAGCTTGAAGTTCATCAGATTGAGCTGACAATGCAGAACGATGAACTTCGCCGCATCCAGGGTGAACTGGAACGGACGAGTGACAGGTATTCTCATCTGTATGACTTTTCGCCGGTCGGGTATCTTACACTCAGCGAAAAAGGGATCATTGAAGAGGCCAATATCACCATTTCTTCCATGTTAGGCATAGAACGGAGCGCCTTGATCGGAAAACCCTTCACCCGTTTTATTCTGAGAGAAGACCAGGACATTTTATATAAACACCGGCAGCGTCTGCTGGAAACTGAAACACCACTATCCTGTGAGCTGAGGCTCATCAGAAAAGATGAACATGGGTTACATGTTCGTTTAGAATGCATGCTTATAAAAAACAAAGGTGATGATTTAAGACAGATCAGGGCTGCGGTCAGCGATATTACTGAAAACAAGCGAATGGA
>JBHPCX010000164.1:0-5172 GCA_042573485.1 Thermodesulfobacteriota bacterium
CTGCCGGACTTCATAAAACACCTTTTGATCCACGGATTCCGTCTCATTACGTTTCAGGCGTTTTTGTTCGAGTATCACTTCATTCCCGGGGTATTGGACAATCGCTGATGAAGTATATTGAGGATTACGCGTTAAATTCAGGAATTCGAAAACTCATTATTCTTTCAAGTATTACGGCAAGAGATTTTTATCTGAAAAACGGCTATAACCCTGAAGATGACGGCGATGGTTTTAACCCGGCAAATAATACATATATGTTAACCAAACAGCTTACATAGAGACATATATTTTTCTGTTTTATATAGTCCGGGATAAAATATATTTCCGGATTATTCATTCTTACAACCTAAATTAGAGGAAGAGCCATGAACTTACATCATTCCAGACAATTATCAGTTATCTTGTTTTTGAGTATTTTGCTGACAGCCGGCACTTTATTTGCTCAAACGAAACTATTGCGGTTTCCTGACATTCATGGGGACACGGTAGTGTTCTGTTATGGAGGTAATTTGTGGAAGGCGCCTTCTACGGGTGGTGTTGCTGTGCGTCTTACGACACATCCCGGACAGGAATTGTTTCCTAAATTTTCACCGGATGGTAAGTGGATAGCTTTTACCGGACAGTATGATGGTGATGAACAGGTTTATGTGGTCCCGGCAGGTGGCGGGATACCAAGGCAGCTAACCTACTATCCGGCCAGTGGACCATTGCCTCCCCGCTGGGGATATGACAACCAGGTGTACGGCTGGACGCCTGATGGGAAGAAAGTACTGTTCCGCTCTCTTCGGGACGCCGATGGTATCAGCGTGGGAAGCGCGTTGTATACTGTTAGTATTGAGGGCGGTCTGCCAGTAAAACTTCCCATGCCCACATCGGGCTCAGGGGATTTTTCTCCAGACGGCAAACAAATAATCTATTCGCCTCTGTGTCGTGATTTCCGCACCTGGAAACGCTATGAGGGAGGCTGGGCTCAGGACCTCTATATCTTTAATTTAAAATCCCACAAGGTCAGGAAGGTTGCTCCTGACAAACGTACCGAACGCGATCCCATGTGGATCGGGAACACCATCTACTTCGCTTCGGACCGGGACGGAACACTCAACCTTTATGCCTATAAAGTTGATTCTGATGAGCTTAGCCAGATCACACACAGCCAAAAATGGGACGTCCGCTGGCCGAGTTCCGACAATAAAGACAGGATCGTATATGAACTGAACGGAGAGCTGCAGGTCTTCGATATGGCCTCGGGTCAGGACAGCAGGATTTCCATTTCGGTGCCTGATGATGGTTTGTCCATGCGGCCCTCCCGCTATTCGGCTGAAAAAAATATTGAAGATTTTGAACTCAGCCCTAAAGGTGAACGTGCCTTATTTGTGGCCCGGGGAGACATCTTTACAGCCCCCATCGAAAAAGGGCCTGTCAGAAACCTGACCAATTCCTCAAACGCCCATGACAAATGGGCACGATGGTCCCCGAACGGGAAAAAGATAGCATTCATCTCTGACTTAACCGGCGAGGATCAAGTTTATTTAATCGATCAGGATGGTATGGGAAAGCCCGAACAAATGACAAAAAAATTAAAGGCCATGCAGTACCCGCCGGAATGGGCTCCGGATGGAAAACGGCTCGCCTTCTCCGATAAAGACGGCAAGCTTTATATTTTAACCATTGCTGATAAAAAAGTAGTGGAAGTCGCGTACGACAAGTACGGAAGGATCAATGACTATGCCTGGTCCGCGAACGGCGGTCACCTTGCTTTCTCAATGACAGACCCCAACCAGTACAGCTCTATTTATATATGGAGTGTTGCCGACAATAAACTCCGGCGGATTACAGGTTCCTACTTCAATGAATACAATCCTGAATGGGATACTGAGGGCAACTATCTCTACTATCTTTCGGAGCGGCAGTTTGCGCCCCAGATCAGTACCGTTGAATGGAATTTTGCCACCAATCGGCAAACCAGTATTTTTGTCCTGGCACTGCGTAAAGACGTTAAACATCCCTTTCCGCCGGAGAGTGATGAAGTGACCATGGACGAGGATAAGAAGAAAGAGGAGGAAAATCAGGATAAAGACGGAGAAGATAAAGATAAAAAGGAAGAGAAGAAAAAAGAGTACATAAAAATTGATTTTGACGGACTCGCGGAACGTGTGACCTGCGCGCCCGTAGAGTCGAACAACATCAACGGACTCTCTGTAGCAAAGGATCACTTGATATACATGACCTCCGGCGCCGGATTTTATGGCCGGGACAGCTACGAGAAGCCAAGGCTTAACATTTTTACCTTTGAAAAACGTGAGGATAAAATACTTGTTAAAGATATTTCAAATTACGCTCTCTCAGCCGACAACAAGAAAGTGCTCGTACAGCAGGAGGGAGCCTATAATTTATATGATGTAAAACCGGAAGCATCAGAAAAGGACAAAAAAGCTGTTTCTACCAAGGGACTCATGGTGGACCGTGTTCCGGCCCAGGAGTGGGAGGAAATCTTCAATGAGGTCTGGAGGCGCTTTCGGGACTTCTTCTATGTGAAAAATATGCATGGCTATAACTGGAAAGCCATAGGCGATCAGTATAAAACATGGCTGAAACACGTGGCTCATCGTTCTGACCTTAACTATGTAATTGGCGAGATGATTTCTGAGCTGAGTGCAGGGCACTGCTATATTGTCGGAGGTGATTTTGAGATTCCCGACCGCCCCAAAGTGGCTCTGCCCGGAGCAAGGTTTGAGCTTGATAAAAAAGCGGGACGCTATCGTATATCAAAAATCTTTAAAGGCGATAATGAGGAGGAAAAATACAAGGCTCCCCTTATGGAAGTCGGCATAGATGCCAGCGTCGGGGATTACGTCCTTGCCATTGATGGTGAAGAACTCAAAAGTAAAGATAATCCCTACCAGTTATTACAGCATAAAACAGATCCGGTAATCCTCACGCTCAATTCAAAGCCCACTTTTAAAAATGCCCGTAAGGTGACATATAATGGGATCGGCAGTGAGGCCAACCTCATTTACCTGGAATGGGTAGGGATGAATCGAGAAAAAGTTACCGAGATGACCGATGGCCGTGTTGGTTACATCCATATACCTGATATGGGTTCTGACGGTATTTATGAGTTTATCAAATGGTATTACCCCCAGATCCGTAAGGAAGGCCTTGTTGTTGATGTCCGGTCCAATGGCGGCGGTAATGTATCTTCATGGATTATCGAACGCCTGGACACCAGGCTTCTGGGAACAGGCTTTGATCGTCTCAGCGCCATGCCTGATACATACCCCTATTCTGTGTTCCATGGTCACAAGGTATGCTTGATCAACGAAACTTCAGCTTCAGACGGTGACATTTTTCCCTACTTTTTCCGTGAATCCGGGCTTGGACCGTTGATCGGTAAACGCAGCTGGGGGGGTGTCATTGGAATCATGGACCAGGGCCCCCTGCTCGACGGTGGACAGGTTTATGTACCGCAGTTCAGCACCAATGATGGAAACGGCAAGTGGATCATTGAAGGCTATGGTGTTGACCCGGACATTGAAGTGGAAAATGATCCAGAGTCAGTGATTGAAGGCCGCGATCCGCAGCTTGAACGCGGCATACAAGAAGTGCTGAAAAAGATGGCTGAAAAGCCCATGAAATTACCGTCACGGCCCGCGGAACCGGTAAAAACAAAATAGGTATAATTGTGCATTGTCAGTTTTGAATGAGAAGCTTTCTCCGGATCCGGAACATCCGGGAGATAATGAATAACAGAATCTGCGCCGGCTGGTGTCAGGATGGATATGACCTTGTCTCGCCGGCAAGGTCATCCATATATTAGAGAATTAACATATGATACAAGTTAGAATCGTTGATCACGAAGAGTATTTTGGTCAAATTAGAAATGTACGGGATGATGTTTTTTGCAAAGAACAGGGGGTACCGCACGAACTTGAATTCGACGGCATGGATTCAGGAGCAACCCATTCTATTGCTTTTGATGATGATATTGAAATTGGAACCGGGAGGATGCTTTCAGATGGTCATATAGGTAGAATTGCTGTAAAAAAGCAATACCGGGGAAAAGGCATTGGAAAAATGATAATGAAAAGCTTAATTGATGAAGCCGTAAACATGCGGTTCCATGAAATCTGGCTGTCATCTCAATATCGCGCAAAAGGTTTTTATGAAAAGCTCGGATTTATTGAGACCGGCAGTATTTACCAGGAAGCCGATATTGATCACATAAAAATGAAAAAAAAACTGTGATATGTGGATCCACAGAAATCGGAATTTTGGTCAATAAAAGGGATATAAATGTCAGGTAGCTTGTTCTGCAATATTTCGTATTGAAAAAGCTTTAGAGTATGCAATATAATAATCATACGCAGCTGGGGGGAAAAAGCTGACACATTTTCAGCTTTGCTTTTCACGATGAGTGGTTTTATGCGTTCTGTCATTAATAATATCATTTTTCAGTGTTGAAGAAGTGCGGGTTTACAAGAGTAATCTAATATCTAAAGGAGGGACAAATGGGATTCATTGAAACATTATTTCAAAAAAGAGTAGTGAAAGAAAAGACCATAGCCAAACTGGCCAAAATCGCTTCCGTTGTCTTTTATATTGCGGGTCTCATTAGTTTCGTCGTTGGATTTATCAGGATGAAAAACATAGATGTTTTATCTCCGCAAGACATGCAGATACACTTTGCTATTCTCATGTTAGGGATGATTGTATTAGTACTTATAGGCGGCCTCCTTGAATTAAAAAGTGATATTATGAAGTTAGAAGACGAGGTAACGGATCTGAAAGATAAATTAAAAGAATAATAAAGACATATAGAAAAAGGTGTTCTATTACTATAGTGCTCTATCCTCTGTATATTACTGCGACAAGGACGTATACCAGTAAATAAAAAGAGCTATGAAAGTAATTTTTATGAATATAATTGATAAAATTTCCATGAAAGGATCAGATAAAGAAAAAATAGCCGAAGAAACTATAGATTCACCCGAACTCGTCCCTCAGCTTCTGGATGGATTAAATAATAGCAAAGGAAGTATCAGATTAGGATGCGAAAAAACTTTAAGACTGATCAGTGAGAAGCAACCCGAACTTCTTTATCCTTATTTTGTTGCTTTCACAAAAATGCTTGATTCTGAAAACAATTTTTTAAAATGGGGCGCTATTATTACC
>JBHPCX010000165.1:0-5172 GCA_042573485.1 Thermodesulfobacteriota bacterium
GGATGACACCCAAGTGCCAAATTCTGCTTTTTACGAATCTATCAAGATTCATGGTTAATAATCTTTTCTATGAAAACCTTTAAACATTAGGGTGGGGCCTTATGCCCCACCCTACAATAGTTACTGCATTTATTTTTGTCATTTTAAAACCTTTGGCGGTCGGGAATATCCGCCTTAGCGCAAGGCTATGGCGGGACAAAAATCCCGACCCTACAAAACCCTTAATAATGTATTGACTCATGTTATACAAAATTATAATTTATCACTTGAAATTTTAAATCAATAATAATATATGGATTCCACTTCTTTACGGAGGAATGGCCGAGTGGTTTAAGGCGGCGGTCTTGAAAACCGTTGAACGAAAGTTCCGTGGGTTCGAATCCTACTTCCTCCGCCATTTTTTATCTTCCTTATTTATTCATGACCCCTAAAAATATGGATCCTGAGTATAGAACATTATTTTGTTTTCTCTCTATGTTTTATGATATTATTAAATTCTTTTAAATTTATTGATTTTTTAAAACCCCAAAATGGATCCCCGCCTGCGCGGGGATGACGTCGCCGGAGGCGGGGATTGTGATTGTTCCCGACACAATGAATTCCCGCCCATTCGACAGGCTCACGGCCTTGAGCCTCTCGGTCATGAGCTCGAGGCCGAATGGCAAACCCGAAAGGCAGCGCGGGGATGACGCCGATGTATTTAGGCGTTTTATACAGGACTACTGCTCTTAAAAATCATATTTAAATGAGGTCTATATGATGAAAACACCTGCCTTCCTTAAAAATATATTTTCAGCCCGTTTTTCCTATGTTTTTATACTTCTTTTACTCATGCAGGCGTGCGCGACAAATCCGGCTACCAACCGGATGGAGCTGATGCTTGTATCGGAAAACAAGGAGTTTGATATAGGCAAGGGTGTAGATAAGCAGGTGAGAGAGGAGATGGGGGTTTACCTGGAAAAGCCTGAACTCCGAAACCTGATAAAAGAAATCGCTGAGAATATTGGGGAAAAAAGTCATCGGCCTGATCTCATATACCGCGCTGAAATTGTTGATACCCCGGATTTTAACGCGTTCGCGGTCCCGGGTGGTTTTGTCTATGTACATCGCGGTCTTCTTGAAAGGATGAACTCCACAGATGAACTGGCTTCGGTTATGGGTCATGAAATAGCCCATGTTGCCGCACGTCACTCTGCCTCCCAGATTTCCAAGATGCAGTTATCAAAGATAGGGCTTCTTATAGCAACAGTAGCAACCGGCGGTGAACTCCAGAATTATGGGGACCTGATAAATATCGGTTCTGTCCTGGCCTTCAGTAAGTTTTCCCGTGATGATGAAAGGGAAGCTGATCATTTTGGTATTCGTTACATGACCGACGCGGGATATCATCCTGGTGCTTCTATCAGTGTTATGAAGACCATACAGGGTCTTCATGAGGAAGAACCCGGTGCCCTGGAAGTGCGGAGTTGTATGACCCGATACTGGATACTTGGGAACTGGTTAGTTTTAAGGACAAAGGTTAAAGATAAAAGGAAAAAGGTATTGAAGCGAGGAGGTTGATCCGTGGCGTGTCATCCCCGCGGAGGCGGGGATCCATTTGATATACCCAATTAAAATTTGATTCCATACAGACTGCCGTCGAGAAGCCGGATAGGAACCCACACTACCTGTCATTCCCCGGTTTGCCTGCCGGGCCGTAGCTTTTGGCGAAGGCTGGACCGGAGAATCCAGTTTTTTAAATTAAATAGCTATTTGATATGCAGTGTAGGCGGTATCTTTAATAGCACTCCCGGTGAAGGTATTTCAGCAGCGTTGATTCCGTTGAATTCCGCGAGTTTTATCTTATCATCACTTTTTTTATAATACATGGCTATAATACTGTCCCATGTTTCACCCTTTTTGACTTTGTGTATCCTCATCCTCGGGGGCTCTATTTTTGCAGCTTCACTTTGAGACAGGAAAGTCAACCCATTTATCATTTCTCCCAGTATATTACTGTTTGATTTTGATGAATCACCTTCAGATACTTTCATGATCGAGTATCCTCTATCATCTTTCACAAATGCTGCCACGTGGACATCAACGGGCCCCTGGCTGCCACTTCCTGAGAACCGGGCTGACAGGGCGCCGTGAGACAATTTTTCAGGATATTCAGAAGCATTGTACTGCTTCAGCTTCTGGCGTTTAAGGCTGGAAATACTGGAAACAAAGGATGGGGGGGCTGAAGATGAAACCGGAACAGTGGAATTCATTGCCAGTTTCACGCAGGATGATAATGATATCAGGCATCACGAAATTGCTACTTTTGAAAGAGTTGAAGGCAACTGGACATTTATGAAAGGCATAACTCCCAAACCCAAACAGGCACGGCGGGAAAGCCCTAAAATAGGACGGAATGAACCATGCCCCTGCGAAAGCGGTAAAAAATTCAAAAAATGTTGCGGAAAATAGGATCGATAACCAATATCAAAATTTATGATGCTATTGTAAAACCAATTTTCCTTTTTTATGTCATTCCCGCGAAGGCGGGAATCCATTAGTTTTGGTTTTTTATATTTCAAAATGGACTCCCGCCTTCGCGGGAGTGACGAATTAGGTGACTTATAAGGAGACTATAAATAATTAAAACAGGAACAATAATAGAAGATAGATACAGATATATCGCAATCATTTTTAGTTATTTTCCCCTTGATATTTTCAAAGAGCAGCATTATTATACGAACCTCATTTAATACTAACGGAGAGATGGCCGAGTTGGCTGAAGGCGCTCGCCTGCTAAGCGAGTTTGGGGCGTAAAACTCCAACGAGGGTTCGAATCCCTCTCTCTCCGCCATGCTAATAATATCAATAAGTTATCTATTTTTCTTCAAGTATATTTTAGGTGTTTATGGGGTCCGGTGTACGGGTTAGTGTACGGTTTTTGTTTTTACTCTAAATGGATTGAAGTACTGTGATGAATTTTTAGAGATATTAAGCAATTTTATACCCTAGATTATTCCTTGTCATTTTTGTCATAGTATATTGTAATTTTTTCCTGCTTTTGTTCTGTTCCTGACGGATATTTTGCACTGTTAATTTTCTTATGTCGTTTAAATATACTTGTTTGGAATGCAGTATTTGAGACAGATTCAAGTGCTCTTAAACTATTGTGGAATGCAAACCACAAAACAACTGAAAGAATTATCAATATTATGAAAGCAATCCGAATTTGATCGGGATTAGGGGATATGTACATTTTTATCAGATAAACAACCATAGTGAGGCTAGTTCCAATTGCAAAAGCACCTACACCGTGTGTTACATCAACCATAGGCTCTGTATGAGATACAATAGCAGCCAAATTTTTATCTTTTTTTTGCTGGGATACAGAATAATGTGTCATAATAGACCACGCATCAAAGAATTTAATCCTATCAATATTCCAAGCTTTTCCATTAGGCCCTATAATTTCTATTTTGTCTTTAAGTGCTTTTATAATTCTAGCGTGATCAATGAAAAGCAATTTGTTTAGTATTGGAAGCCTTCGTAGTGCAAAATAGATATTTGCTAAAAAATATCCAAGTCCACCGGAAGCAACGAATATTCCCACTGTTTTTCCTAGTAATTCGTTTTTATTAATCCAACACACAGTAAAACTATTTTCAATCCAGACCGCACCCAAGACCACTAAAGTTACAGCAAGGCCAGGTAATGTATAACGAATAAATCTTCTTATTTCATTCATTTTGACTCCCTCCTTTTTTGTTTAATGCTGTACAACTTTTGTTAGATGGCTAGATTAAAATATTTTTCTTGAAGGTATGCCCTTAATTTACTACCACACAATACAACAATCTTGCCACGTAAAAATATTAATCCTTGATCGTAGATCATAGATTTTTACAGCTTTAATGTCCTTGGGGTCGGGCCACGGCAACTTATTGATATCTATAGGTTAATGCCCCAAAAATAGGTGTTTTTTGGCCCTATATCCTTGTTTTCGCCCCCTAAAAACTCGTTATAGAGAGCAGGAGCTTCCCGGACCTGGTATCCTTTATTACTCTTTATAATCTTTCTCCCTTTGGCTCGAAATCCTAAAAGTTCCTTCACCTTCTCTACAAAAGGCTTGTTTCCAACTGTCCTTGGGGTCGGGCCACGGCAACTTATTGATATCTATAGGTTAATGCCCCAAAAATAGGTGTTTTTTGGCCCTATATCCTTGTTTTCGCCCCCTAAAAACTCGTTATAGAGAGCGGGAGCTTCCCGGACCTGGTATCCTTTATTACTCTTTATAATCTTTCTCCCTTTGGCTCGAAATCCTAAAAGTTCCTTCACCTTCTCTACAAAAGGCTTGTTTCCAACTGCAATGCTGCCTGTCCACTCTTCTTCGCGCTCCTTGTTCCCACCTCCCAGATATTCATCTACCCAACCTTCATGACTCCTTCTCAATTGCTCATAAGAACTTGCTCCAAACAATTTTTGCAGCTTATCATAATTAACCAATATCTTTTTTCTTCTGGGCGACTGTATTTCATTGTAACCTGAAAATGACCATTCTGATGGATGTCTCACTATGCCGGCACGAACCATATTGGTATCTATGTATACCATGCATCGTACCAGATGGTCACCGTTTTCTACTGCGGTTGCATGATAACGATCTTCCCAGTAAGCACCCTTTCGGTCTTTGCGATTATTGTATTCCTGCCCTGCTCGTCCAGCTACTAATTTCATTGAATTAGGGATCACATCCCGCTTCCCATCATCAACAACGAGAAGATGAACGTGGTTGCATGTAACTATGTAATTCAAAATCGTCAATCCATAACGCTTCCTGGCCTGATACAACCAATGCAAATAACGGGTACGGTCTTTTGAAAACTTGAGTAGAAATTCTCTTTTATGGCATCTATGAGTAATATGCCAGATGTACCCGGGAATATAATGACGCTTCGCTCGAGCCATAAATTATCTCTAATAAGGTCCTTTTTGCCTTCAAAAAACTTAATATTGGCCTATTTTATAGAACAAAAATGGTAATTATTCCTTTTATACTAGCCAGTTATCGTGGCCCGACCCCATTTGGCAACTTCTCTAGCCAGTTATCGTGGCCCGACCCCATTTGGCAACTTCTTTCACCATCTAAAAGATTAGGTGTACAATTTGCGTACGGCTTTGTCGTAAAAAAATATT
>JBHPCX010000166.1:0-5082 GCA_042573485.1 Thermodesulfobacteriota bacterium
TTATTACACGCTCTGCGCGATGTCCCCTTTTACCAAACCATTTTGAAAGGAGAATGAAAACACCATGAAAAGATTTTTAATAGCACTTTCCATCGGGATTCTTACCGTTACAACTGGCCAGGGACTATCCATGGCCCAGACCGCCGAGAGTTCAGGATCAAAAGCGCAGGATATTAAATTTGAAGTTCTCAGCCCCTGGGCGGATGCAGACCCGATCCCGGTCCGTGGGATTTCCCCGAGAGTTAAGAGCCTCGCGGGAAAAAAAATCGGATTATTTGTAAATTCAAAGCGGGCAGCCATGCCGATCGCGCAGTCAATCGATAAGAGACTGAAGAATATTTATCCTGATATCCAGACAATCGTGTTCCATTCTATTGAGCCGAATGTCAACGAGATCGAGACGAAGAACAAGGAAAAATTTACTGCCTGGGTTAAGAGTGTTGACGCGGTCATTGCCGTGGTAGGTGATTGAGGCTCCTGCACAAAGTACCTCGTATACAACGGAATAGCCGTCGAGGACTTTGGCAAGCCGGTCGTGTTACTGGCTAACAATGGTTTTACCAACGATGCTCATTCAGCTGCATCAAACAAGGGAATGCCCGGAATCAGAATAATCGGAGAATCCGTGGCCTGTGAATCAACTGTCATTTCGGAGATAGAAGAGGGAGTAGCGGCAGCTATGAAGGATGTGATTGATGGATTTACCAGGCCGCTCTCTCCCGAAGAGAAATCTCCAAAGCAGAAGACAGGCAAATCTCCAAGGATTGCATTTAAAGGAAGTCTTAAGGAAGTAAACCAGTTCTTCTACCGCAAGGGGTGGGGCGACGGCCTGCCCATTATTCCACCCACCGAGGAGGCTGTTGCGGAGATGCTTACCGGGACGGATCTGCCGCCAGACCATATTGTGGCGAAAGTTATTCCGAGAAAGGGAAAGGCCACTGTCAATAAAATTGCGATCAACGCGGTAATGGCAGGTGCACTTCCAACCCATATGCCGGTTTTAATCGCAACAGTGGAGGCCTTTGCCGATCCTAAAACCAGGTTTGATACATTTGAGGTGAGTACAGGTTCCTGGGCCCCTTCCCTTACCATCAACGGCCCCATAAGAAGAGACATTCACGTCAACTGCAGTTCCGGCTCGCTTAGCCCGGGGGATATCGCCAATTCGGCAATCGGCAGGGCTGTGGGGCTGATCGTCAAGAACATCGGCGGAGCAAGAAAGGCTGTCGAGGACATGGGTGTCATCGGAAACCCGGGCAAGTACAGCCTTGTGATCGGTGAAGATGAAGAGGCCAGCCCATGGAAACCCCTCAGTGTTGAGCGCGGCTTTACAAAAGAAGACAACACCGTAACCGTGTTCTTTCCCAACACCTTTATTCAGACTGTTCCGGGCGGGACAGACGCAAAAGGTATTCTGGATACCCTTGTAAGAATGGGCACCGCCAGCATGTCCAGCGTCATTCTTATTCCTTCCTGGGCAAAGGTTCTGGCAGGTGAAGGGTACTCCAAGCAGGACGTCAAGGATTATATAGCAGAACACAGTAAACCTGTTGTAATCGCCGGTTTTGAAAACATCACAAACCAGGCAAAAATGGATACCGAAAACCTCATGATCCTGGTTGCAGGCGGACCCGGCTCATTTATAGGCCTGCTGAAAAGTGTTGGTCCCGGATTTTTTAATAATGCACTTGTCACCAAAAAAATCAGGCTGCCGAAGAACTGGGACAGGCTGGTTGCCAGGTACAGTAATCTCAAGCCGGTTTACGAGAGGTACTAAAGAGCGCAAAATGAACTTTAAAAACATTGACGGGATCAACATGATAAGAAAAATACAAGAAAAACTGGGTCCGGGTTTACTCTATGCCGCCGCGGCAGTGGGTGTGTCTCACCTGGTTTCATCAACTACAGCCGGAGCCACCTATGGTATGATCATGGTGCTTTATGCCATCGTAGTGTGCCTGGTAAAATATCCTACTTTCCTTTTTGGTGCAACCTATGCGGCCGCTACTGGTGAAACACTGGTGGATGGTTACGGGCGATTGGGGAAATGGGTTGTGGTGCTTTTTTTCTTCATGCAGCTCTTTGAATACACCTTTGCCATTTCAGGCGTATCTGTTACCACTGCTGCCATTATTCGTGGTGTGTTTAATCTGGACATGCCAGGTATCGGGCTGGAGCTGGGATTAATACTCAGCTGCATGGTTATACTTGCAATCGGTCGTTATTCTGTACTTGAAGATATCACCAAGGTGCTAGTAATTGTTTTTACTATCGGGACTGTCTTTGCCACTATCATTGCTGTTGGAGGGATTGATACCGGTGGAGCCGAGTTGTCTGCGAATATGACCCTGGATACACCGACCGTATTGTTTCTGGTTGCAGTGGCTGGTTGGCTGCCTACCGGCACGGCTGGATCAGTTGGCTTGTCCCTGTGGGTAAAAGCCAAGAGTATTCGCCTTGAACGTCCGGTCAGTACTAAGGAAGCTGCTTTTGATTTTCATATTGGTTATGGCACAGCTATTTTCACATCAGTTTGTTTTGTTACACTGGGTACTCTGGTGATGTATATTAATGGGGTGGAACCGGCAGCAAACGGTGCGGACTTTTCTTCTCAATTAATAAATCTGTTTACCTCTACTATTGGTAACTGGATTTATCCTATTATTGCCATGGCAGCCATTACAGTAATGTATTCCACTTTACTGACTCTTGTGGATCTTTTACCCCGTTCTTCAGCAGCGGCTTTGGTGCGAATTATTCCGAAACAGCTTGAGGGCAAGTTCGGTGCAATTTACCTCGTTTTTATCGCTATTGAACTGTTCCTGGTGTTGGGTGTACTGGCTGCATTGATGGATCAATTCAGCACTTTTATAGCCTGGGTAACATCTATGGGTTTTATCGTAGCACCAATCTTTGCATTGTTGAATCACATAGTGATGTTTGGAAAAGATATCCCTGAAGCAGACAGGCCCAGTAATTTCATTAAAATGTGGAGCTACGGCACTATCACCATCCTGTCTCTGGTAACTGTCATGTTTGTCTATCTGACTTATCTTTCTTAGTGAGAAAGGAAAATATTATAAAATGGAAGAATTAGCAGCCAGGATTGTCAGAGGGAATTTTCCACTGTGTTTTGAAAAAGCGCGCCTCATTACGGAATCACATAAACAGACGAAAGGCGAACCCGCCATAATTCGATATGCAAAGGCCCATGCAAACGTACTGGAAAATATCCCGATTATTATTGATAAAGATGAACTCTTTGTCGGTGAAGGAGCAAGCAAACCCTGGGGTGCTGAAATTGACCCCTTCCTGGGTGTATGGAAAGAGGATGCGATCAGGGGCGCGGTGGAGGACGGGATTATCTCAATGGATGAGTCAGACTGGCCTTTGATGAGAGAGATGGGTCAATACTGGTCAACCAGGTGTTCCGAGTACGCACAATCAAAGCTGTTCGATGAAAGGTTCTTTGACTACCTTCAGGTCGGTATTACACTGCCGCCCATGAAAAACAGGGATGAATTCAGAGGCGCCTATGCCGGCAGCGGTCTTTGCCTTTCCTTTAACTTTACGGATTGTTATACGGATTTCGCACGATGGATGAACGGGTTGAATCCGATCATAGAGGAAATTGAGGAAGAACTTCGGACTCTCAGGTTTTTCTCTCCGAAAGCCGTTGAAAAGAAACAGTTTCTGGACGCTTCTTTAATCGTGCTTAAGGCTGCAATCCGGCTTGCTGAAAGATACTCTGAAGAAGCTGAAGGACTGGCTGCCGCGGAAACAGACATGGCGCGCAGGAAAAACCTGGAGAGGGTATCAAAGGCCTGCCGCAGGGTTCCGGCCAATCATCCTGAAAATTTTCACCAGGCAATGCAGTCGCTATGGTTCAACCAGATTCTCTCAACACCCAGCTCTACACATAATTTCGGCAGGTTTGACCAATATATGTACCCCTTCTATAAAAAAGACCGGGATGAAGGAAAAATCACCGATGAAGAGGTACTGGATCTCCTGTGCGAACTGCGTGTCAAGAGCATGAGACCCGAAAACATAAAACTTTCGGCCGCCAAACGTTCACAGCACTCAGGATTCGCAAAATGGCGCAACATGACTATCGGCGGTGTTAAGGCAGAGGGAAAAGACGCAAGCAATGAACTTACTTATCTCGTCCTTGAAGCGGCAAACCGTGTGAGAACTCCTCACCACACAATTACACTCAGAGTGCATGAAGGAACACCCGATGACCTGATGCTCAAGGCACTGGAAGTGGTGAAGACCGGTATCGGCATGCCGGCCCTGGCACTGGACAATTCCTTTATAGATTACATGACATCAGGCGGTATCCCGCTGGAAGAAGCCCGTGATTACCAGCTTGCCGGCTGCGTGGATCCGGCTGTCCCTGGAAAACAGAGTTTTCTGGCAGGCCTGTTTTTTGTAGTCCCCAAGGTGTTCGAGATTTATCTAAATAACGGGACAGATCCGAGGACAGGGCTTAATGTGGGACCGGACAAACCGGAAATTGAAACATATAAAACCTTCGACGAATTCTACGCCGGATTTATTGATTATCTGTCCTATTTCATCGGTATATGGCATGAACACAGCTTTCTTGTCTCCGGAAGATCCGGGGATGTCTATGGTTATAATGATATTGTGGAGTTGCTTGAGACTATCCTTATGCAGGATGGAATCAGGATGGGAAAGGCATTATCCAACAGGGACCCTGTCCCTCCATATGACTTCAGGGCGGTAATGGTACCGGTAGGAGCTATCAATACAGCCGATTCACTGGCAGCGATCAAACAACTGATTTTTGAAACAAAGCAGATTACCCTTAAAGAGCTTAAAGAGGCACTTGACTCCAACTGGGAAGGCCATGATGATATTCTGAGATTGTGCCTTAAGTCGCCTAAATACGGAAATGACAACGACTATGTAGACTCAATCGCAGCAGACCTCTATAATTTTCTGCTGGACGAGGAATCAAATTATCGTACCTTCGGCCGGCCCGTGAACGCAAAGGTGCGGGGGCTCGGTGGTGCTTCAATTTCATCCATGTTTGCAGGCGGGTCGATTATAGGG
>JBHPCX010000167.1:0-5055 GCA_042573485.1 Thermodesulfobacteriota bacterium
GAATATTAAAGATAGCGATCCTGGAGGGTGATGTCGGAGAAGTAAAAATTGAAGGGTTTTATGGAACTAACAACGAAATTAGATTACTAATATATAACTCCTGAAAAATCAAGGCTTTTTTAAATTTCTTCCTGCCTGATTTTCTCCGGATAAGAACCGTATCAACAATTGATAATTCTGCTTTTTTTTGCCTGATTATTCAGATTTTTATTTTTCTATTTTATCAATGATTTTTTCATAGGCTTTGTAAATAAGCGAGTCCTTTTTATTTACAATGCCGGCAAGGTCCTTTTTGTCAGAAAAGACAACAACCTCCGGATCGACCGGTATCTCCCCCAGTAAGGTTACATTCATATGTGAAGCTATGTTTTTACCGCCTCCCTTACCGAATATTTCTATTTGCTCCCCGCAGTGGGGGCATAAAAGGCCGCTCATGTTTTCAACCACGCCAAGTATCTCCATTTCCACCTGGTGACAGAACGTAATAGACTTTCTTACATCTGCCAGGCTGACCTCCTGGGGAGTTGTTACGATCAGTGCCTCTGCATCAGGAATATTCTGTGCAACGGTAAGGGGTTCATCCCCGGTCCCCGGAGGAGAATCAACTATAAGATAATCCAGGTCTCCCCACGTTAAATCTGATATAAACTGCCTTATGGCGCTTATCTTTAAGGGGCCTCTCCAGATTACCGCCGTATCCTGGTCCTGCATAAGCATTCCCATTGATACAATCTCCAGGTTTTCCGAATACTCGAATGGTTTTACTTCATTTGATTCTGATATCTTAAGTCCCCCGTCTATTTTTATCATATTTGGTATGCTCGGGCCATGAAGATCAACATCCATCAGGCCAACTTTATTTCCCCTGGCGCTCAGGAGCAGGGCAAGAACACTTGCTACCGTGCTTTTACCCACACCTCCCTTACCGCTCATTACGATTATTTTCCGTTTAATCCTTTTCAGGTTCTTCTTGATCATTAAATCCTGCTGAGACCTTTCCAGGTCTCCGGGGGTTGTTATACTTTCCGGCATGTTAAACTCCTTTTATTTCCCAAAAAAAAGGAACCTTGAAGGTAAAACTTTCAAAATTCCTTTATTTTTATCAATTGAATATCTTATTGTTTCGGGCTGACCGCTGAAAGCTGCCAGCTTTACAGCTCCAACCAGGAATCAGAATACAGAGAATGTCCCAAAATAACCTTTGCAGTTTTTGCATAGCCCTGTAATTCCTTGGACAGATTGCCTATATCAGGGTCTTCCCCGTCCATAATTTTATGAATCAGCTCTACTATATCAGGGCGTTCTCCCCTCGCAACAGCAATTAACGCGTCATCATAGGCATCTGCTATACAGGAATACATTCCCTTTCTTTCAAGCATTACCATATAGGTCGTATTCAATATGGATCTTAAGTGTTCCGGCGGGCCATTTGAAATGTTTGAAAGCCCGCAGGTTGATTTTACGCCCGGAAACATATCCTGAAGCATTTCCTGAAAGACCAGGAGGCTCATAAGCTGCTCCTGCTGTATATTAACAGGTGTCACAAGCCCGTCCACAAAAATATCTTCATTGGGTATTCCTGCTTCATTTGCGGCAAAAAGCAGTTCCGCGGCAAGCGCGCCCCTTTCATTTTCATCCCTGGGCAGGCCTTCGGGGCCCCACATAAGGGCAATCATGTTCGCCTGATACTTTACAGCCAGGGGTATCATCTTTTCATACCGTGCCGGGCGGCACATTATGGAGTTTATTATGGCCTTTCCCTTATGTGCTGCCAGGCCGGCCTCCATTGCCTCTATATTCATTGTATCCAGGCAGAGAGGAATTGAGTCGCCTATTTCCTCCTGAACCGTCTTGACTACAAACTCCATCAGCTCAGGACCGTCTTTTTTCGCGGGCCCAAGGTTAATGTCAATCCAGTCCATGCCTTTTTCTTTCTGCTTTCTGGCCTCCTCTGCAATGGGGCCCGGATCTCTTTCCTTAAAAGCTTTTTTTATTATTGTGTTAATAACGTTTAGATTTTCTCCTATTAGCAACATGGGCTTATCCCCCCTTATCTCTGTTATTCGTTGTCTATTAACAAATAACCATTAACATCTAATCCCGAAACGGGATTATTTCCAGTTATCCTTTAAAAATTTCGGTATCAATGCAGCGTCCCTTGGCCCTATCATTATTTCCCAGTCAGGAAGCTCTTCTTCCATTTCACCGCTTATTGAAGCGGAATACCCTGGAATTATTATCTTTTTATGGGCAACTTTATCAGCAATTCCGCATTTTTTCACAAAGGCGCCCACTACATCACCTGCGAACTTGCCGGCTGCCCAGGCGGTCATAACTGACAGCCCTTCCGTATCCAAAATGAGCAGCCAGGACGATACCCTGCTTGCTTCTATTTCGCCGCTGACAATAAAATAGGTAAGGGAGAAATTAGTTGTTATGAATACAGGTGAATTTTCATCAGGTGAACCAATTTCATAGATGCCCTGTGTTACTGTCATGGGCCTTTGCGGATCGGTAAATATATTTAATCTTTCAAGAAGAAGCGGAAAAAGGCTTTCTCCCTTAAAGTCAGACAGGACAACAATGCCGCCGTATTTGGCAATAAACATGGCCGCAATCATTGTTTCTACATCCAGGTTGTCCGCCATTTCACAGGGAAGTGTAATCGTTGGGAATCCCAGAGATCTGTTCCCTGCCTTCAGGGCCGCCCTTCTGATGGCAACCTGATCTTCAAAAGCCTGCTTGCTTTCCCTGGCACCTGAATCCAGAACAATGTCTTTAATTCCCATGGCTGTAAGTTTATCACTCATACCGATTAATTCATCAACGCTTCCGGCCTTTATCGTTATGGGCAGATTGTTTTCTTTTGCAAGGTTCCCCATATCATCAATGTTGTCTGCCGTTGCAGCGTACAAGAGCGGCTTTTTAGAAACACAAACATCAACCGCTGCTTTCATGACGGCTGCATTTTCTGTCATAAGTATTAAATTAAACTCACTTTCTTCGGCAATCTTTTTTGCCACAGCAGAAAATGCTTCCGCATCACCATTGGCGTCCTTGAGCGCGACAAGTTCCGGCCTCAGGTTAAGACCGACCCTTTCATACTGGAGGGCATTCCATTCTTTAAGCTTTTTATCTAAATCCCCTTCGTCTGAAGAAATAACCGCTGCAATTCCCGTAGGATTGTAAAAGGTCTTTTCATGCCTGAACATTACTGTCTCGCCACCGATCTTAAAGGCCCTTGTTCCAGCGCCTATTGATACCGGTCTAATGGGAGGAGCAGAGGCTTCAGCCAGTTGTTCCTTTGCTTCATCAGAGACATAGGGGCATGCGTCAAGTTCCGCCTTACTCGCTGCCAGGTTCATGGCAAAGGCCAGGCATGTTGGAACTCCACACTCTCCACAGTTTGTCTTTGGTAACAGTTTAAATATCTGAATTCCGGTTAATCCCATAATATGCTCCTATTATATACATTTAAATAACTGTTATTCATCACTACTTTGGTACTTGTTTGGTACTTATTATCTTTGGTTATCAATATGAGATGTGCTGGAAATAACATCCCTCATATCTCACAACTTCAATTACCCAACAATAGGATCCATCTTCAAAGCCGGATGATCCTTTTCCTTAAGGAATTCAAGTATTTCATCTTCTGTGATTCCTACTGTTTCATCAGCGATTCGATCAATCAGATCCGGAACTCCCAGTTCGGTACCTCTTTTTATAATTCGGTCTTTGATCTCTTCTTTCAATGACTTGGGCATCCAGACCATTCGAAGAAGACCGCCATCACCCACAATAAATTTTCCCTGGGTAATATTATACTTGGAATGACCCACAAAACCAGGAGATGACTGTCCGCCACCCATTACTCCTGCGAGGGTTGTAAACTTCATGCCGGAGGGTGTCTCCCCTGTGTAATCTCTATGGACGGTCATAACCCCGTTGCTGGAAGGAAGGACCGCAGCGATGCACTCACAGCATCCGCATGTTGTCATTGGATCATGAAGCATGCTGTAAAAATTGTAATGATCAATCGTTTGACGGGATGCCTTATAAATAAAATCATTTACACCCTGCCACTGTCCCAGTTTTGGATCAAGGCATTCACCCTTTTCTACCGGCTGATTGGGTCCGGTAGGATTAATCTCAAAGGAAGCCTTACAATCCATCCAGTTATATGCTCCACATAGGCCTGTCCTCTCAGGGCTTACAACACACACATGGCTTGGCGCAAAAGACTGGCAAAGGGTACATGAGTAGTAGGTCTCGACACTTTCATCTGTCATTTTTTCGACCCTGTCATCCCTGGTCCTGTACTCTGCTCTTGCCTCTTTGGTCAATTTATCAACGTCTTCTTCCTTTGTATAGAGTGTTACCTGTACCTTATCGAGAACATTGCCAAAGTCCTGGTGGAATTTTGCGTGCAGGATTTTACCGATATCCTTCAATGTAAAACCTTTTTCAACAGCACCGCCAACCCTTATCCATGCAATATCTCTCTGCCCTATATGCATTATTCCCTGGGCATAGTTTATAAGGTGATGAATCTGTCTCTCGAGAATCGGCTCAAAGTCCGGCTGCATTTGTCGCCCCGCGACCTGAACATAAATACCCAGGGGCAGACGGTCTCCTTTTTTAGTGTCCCCCACATCAGGCCCGATGAGTTCAACTTTACCATCTTCAATTTCATTCATCTCGCCCATCTTGCAGAGTTCCGTTGCCTGGGTCTTTCCGCCACCCATCTCGAGATAGAGGTCGTCTTTGCGTACACGCTCACCTTCAAAGGCCGGTCCATAGGCCACAGGGATATCTATTTCTGTAATGGTTACCTTAAGGCCCCGTATTTCAATGGACCTGGACGGCATTTCATCATGACCGACATTGGCAACCACATGCTCATAGGTACATACGCCTGTAGGAAGTATTTCGGGAATATCCGTATCGGCAATTGTCGGAAAACCCCAGTTTACAGCGCCCGCCGCATTGGCTGCCCATTCGGCATTAACATCACCGAGGGCGTTAACAAATGCAAATACACGGTCTTTCTGA
>JBHPCX010000168.1:0-4816 GCA_042573485.1 Thermodesulfobacteriota bacterium
AAAGGAGATAAAAAAAATTTTTGTGTGTGTTTCGGAAGTAAATAGCATATGAGGTATCAGTATTTTTTTATAATATAATAATCAGGCCGCAGATAAATAACCAGATGCGGGAGAAAAAATCAATAAAAATTAAACTCCGCGGGTATTGAATAAAGGGTTCAAGATTTGACTTTCTAACTTATTTTTATTTATTTTGACACGGTTAAGTAATTAGCCTATAAATCTAAACGATGGATTGCCATTTTATCTTGGGAGGTTATTAAATTGAGCGTTAATCTGGTATGGATTGATCTTGAAATGACAGGCCTTGATCCTGAAAAGATGGTCATTCTGGAGATTGCATCAATTGTTACTGATGCTGATCTCAATATAACAGCTGAAGGTCCTCACATAGTGATAAACCATCCTGATGATATTCTGGATAAGATGGAGGAATGGAGCCGGGCACATCACCAGGCTTCAGGGCTGACCGATAGAGTTAAGAAGTCTAAATATGACTGCGGCTATGCTGAGAAGGAAACCCTTAAATTTGTTTCAGCTCATTGTAATAAAGGAGAATCTCCTCTTTGCGGAAACTCAATCTGGCAGGACAGACGCTTTCTGGCAAGGTACATGCCTGATCTGGAAAGTTTTTTCCATTATCGCCTGATTGATGTAAGTTCTATTAAGGAGCTTGTATCAAGATGGTATCCTGATCTGCCACCCTATGAAAAGAAGAAGAAACATCTTGCCCTAGATGACATATATGAGTCTATTAACGAATTGAAATATTACAGGGAAAAGATATTTGTTGCATCCCTGTAGAAGCACTGCCCTGGGGCAGAGTTTCAGATTTCATGTTCCAGATTCCAGAAGACAGAGGGCAGAGGACAGAAGTTTCTGACCCGTCCTGAGATAGGTTGATGGGATAAGAATTTTTCTTAGACAGGATGGACAGGATGTTCGGGATATTTTTTGCCTTTCCGGAAGAAAGGCAAAAAGGAATCAGTTTTAAAAGTAGATTTAAGCAAACTAGATAGAAGATAAATACATTATACTATCTTGAATCCTATGTATTTTTTTCCCGCGTAGCGGGATGGTTCTTTTCTATTTTCTTCTGGAAAATAGAAAAATATATATACAAATTATCCTGTAAATCCTGTCTAATATGCTTTTAAGATTCTTATCAGACAGAAATATGCAGCTTAAATGTGTCAACTATTTTAGGTCTAGACACAGTATTAAGCGGCAGGGATTAAGGATTAAGATTAAACTTCTTACCTTCTTACCTTCTGCAGTTCACGTCTTTTCAACCTGTTCAAGGGCTTTGTCAAAATTCCTGGCGATCATATTTTCAAGCTCTTTACCAAGGAATTGTCTGTTATTAAATAAATACCACTTTATACTGTTCCAGTAATCTCTCAGCTCATCCGTATTATTGATTTTTTCAATTTGACCATTGATCTCATCAAGCTTTTCTCTCCTGAGGTTGTCATTACGAAGCTCATAGAGATCGTTAAGACGATGTATCTGGTCTTCGCTGAATCCGATTTCAAGGGACCGGTCCATCAGGTCTGAAAAGGTGGTGTGAACTTCCCTGAAATCTTTTTCCATCATCATCCTTCGCTGAACCTGTTCAAGCATTTCATCTATTATCTCACCAAAACGTTTGTCATATGATTTTTCCAGCAGGGTTTCATAATCTTCCGTGTAATAATTATTATTTCTAAGGGCCTGAAGACTGTAATAAAAATAATTTTTTAATTGTTCAATATCTTCAATACTCTCCAAATGGAAAACCCGTCTTGAAATATTAACTTTGTCCTTAAAACAAATGGACAGAACCCGGCTATTTTCATCTTTTTCAAGAACGATACCGGTTTTTACCTTAAAAAATTTATTAAGCTTTTTTCTTTCAGCCCAGATAGTTTCAAATGATATCTGGCCAAGGGTATCATTTACAGTCTCATATCTCCTGCCTATTTCCTCCATTATGCTTAAAAAATCCAGGTTTACCGGTTTATTGTCCTTCTTGAATTTATTTGATCCCAGTAATGATATCAGCAGGATTTTCATCTGGTTATCGTAACTCAGATACACGCTTACATTTTCAAAGCCGAAAATACGGACTTTGTCCCCGCCAAGCTGTTTGAGTATAAAATGCCTGACCGCTTCAGGCAATTTGTTGAGGTAATTATATACCCTGAATGCTTCATACAGATCTTTCTCAAATGTAGCATACCCCACGCTGTAATATGATTTCTGCTGGTAAATATATTCAAGAGGGACCTGAATAATCATTTGTGCCAGATCGGAAAAATCAACATATCTGAGCCCTCTCAGTTTGAATATTCTTTCAAGTGAAAAAATCATGGACCCTGCTTCATGAAACCTGTCTGGTTTTGAAGAATCCTGTCCCCAGGAAACAAGGTAATCAGAGGGGGACTGGTTCTCAGGAAGTCCCTCGCGATGATATTCTTCAATGGCAAAATACAGCCGTCCCCTTTCCAGGCAAAGCGTATCCATAAATTCATCAAGAGTAGTTTCACCCTTTATTATCCTCAGACACAGGTCTCTTACACTGAATAGCCTGTTTGCAAGGTCTTCAAGTATCTGGTCTTCGCCCAGTGCAGAGATCATAACAAGTGAACTTAGGAAAAAGGCGTTAAAAAGATCAATATCCTTTGTATTTATCACATCTTTGAGCGCGTGTAAGGGATACTCCCCTCTGACTATATGATGCATTCTGTCATGGTGGGTTATTAAAAACAGCAGGTAATTCTCTGCTTCCGTACTCATATCATATTTTTCAGGGATTCCTTCTTCTCTTAAAAACAGGGCTCCTGCCTGGGCCTGATCCGCGATATTAATTTTATCATGATGTTTTTCTCTCAGAGCAGGGCTCATGCCAATATCCTGAAGGATGAAGGTCTTAATAAGAGCATCGAAAAGATGTTTGTTTCGTCTTAAGGATTTAAGTAGAATTGCCAGTTCCTCTACCTGTATTTCATTTAGTCCTACTATTCCAGCGGCATTAGGTCCGAACTCCCTTCGGGCAAGTTTATGAAGGGCGTCAACATCCTGGAAGTCTTTTAAATTGCCGCTTATCAATACCTGAATTTTTCTGGCACAGGTCAAGAGATGGTCAATGACTGCTGATTTTCTATACAAATGGCCTGCCCTGCCTAGATTGATAAGGTCATTTAGTTCAGGAAGCACCAGGTTCAAAATTGTAGGTGAGTGATGAAACAGCCTTTCCAGGTCTGTGAACAGGCTTTCAGGCTTAAAGAGGGCTTTATTGAAATTTGTCCTGATAAACTGTCTGAGTTTTGTAATTTTCTTTATCCAGGAGTATTGTCTTTTCGGAATCTTCAGCCTTGATTTATCATTTTCATGTAATCTTTTGTGGCTTTGATAAAAATCCTCCAGGTTTAAAAGGAGTTGTTCCATCTCTTTCAGCTTTTCAAGGGGGATATCTGAAACACTGGATTTTTTATAATTTTTATAAAGCATATCCAGTCTTTCTATTGTGTCATCAATGTCTATATAGGTGATTTCAAGGTTTTGACTATTGTTACTCAAAAAGAGTTTAAAACCGGTATTCAGTATGAATACAAGCTTATTTTCATATAGTTGCTCACTGAACTGCCCCAGTATTTCAGGTGAAAGATACTCTGTATTGACTATTTGTGCTTCATCCTCGACTCTTCTAACCCTTTCGGCCAGGTCCGAATCTATTGAATCCCCAAGAATAGAATTAAAGTTTAATATATTTCCTCTGGTGACATTCACCGTAAACCACAGTAGAACGTACACAAGCTGGCTGCTCATTCTTTCAAATAAATGACCGGTACCATGAAATTCCATATTCAGGAATTTACGATATATGATTGGTAATTGAAGGGGGTCTCCGCTGAGGAATTTTTTTTCGAAATGATCCACATAATTTACCAGCGCGATAATATTTTCGATACGCGCGAGTTTATCATTGTCATAATCAGCAAGAGATTCCTTTTCCATCAAACCCTTTTCACCCAGCTCGGACCAGTTATCGATGAATTCAAAAAGTTTCATCATCATTAAAAGCTTATGAATAAGCTTATTGTGTATTCCACCCATTACGGATATCTTTTCATCGAGATGGGCATCCCAGTCTGTTTCCCTGTTTGTTGTTATTTTCAGGGCCGATTCAAAAAGATCAAATAACTCAATTACCTGAACCTGATCCAGGTCAGATCTTCTTGTAGCGACAATTTCAGCCATGGTCATCAATCGACAGTAGCGCAATAAATTAATTGCATCCATAGAGCTATGTGTTCTTGCAAGGTCTGTTACGGGCTTAAGAGTTTTTTCACTCATTTTCCCTGCCAGTATCCTGCCCCCTGTCGTATGGCCAACAACAATGAGAAAGATTTCTTTTAATTCCTTATAGCTGAATCCAAAAAAACTGAGAATCTCGAGGCTTTTTAAGATCTTTGTCCTTTGTCCGTCTATCTTATCGGGATTGAGCTGGATCTTTAACTTTTCCAGCCTGTTGATTTTTGTTAAAAGCTTCATGACATGATTAATGCCGCTGTACCTCATCCTTTTGTTTTCAAAGGGCTCTCTGATCCTCTCAAGAGAACTTTCCGGAAAACCTGTATAGGTATCATCCTTTATTTCTTTTAAAACTGAAAGAGTCCGGATTAAATAATCAAAAGAGTCCCTGTATTCGGCCAGCAGGGGCAGGGGACATCCTGTAAGCGCGGACCGGGATATTTCCTCTTTTAGGTCAATAATTCTTTTTTCGATCACTTTTTTCTGCGCGAGGCAAATGAGAAAGTAATCCGGAGAATAA
>JBHPCX010000169.1:0-4806 GCA_042573485.1 Thermodesulfobacteriota bacterium
ATTTTACATTAAAAATTTATCAAGCTTTCTTCAACTAATTTGGAGAAGAACCAAAAATACTAACTCTCTGTGAACTCTGCGCCTCGAATGAGCGGAGCGAATGGGCGGTAAAAAACAAAGACCAATGGGAAATAGAAACCAGAGGCGTTAAGCGTAAATCTGTTTACTATTTTAGATATTGACTCAAAAGGTTGTAAAAAAGACTTCAGCGGGGAATTTCCCCATCCGTCATTCCCGCGAAAGCGGGAATCCATTTTTTATGTTGTTAATGCTTTTTTCTACATACAAGGCAAAAGGTACATTTAAAAAGAAGGTGATAAAATGATTATTCGACCAAGACGGCTCAGAAGAACGCAAGCTATAAGAGATATGGTAAGAGAAACAGATGTCAAAGCAAGTGATCTTGTCTATCCCCTGTTTGTCAAAAACGGTGAAGGTATCAAGGACCCCATTCCTTCAATGCCCGGCCAGTACCATTATTCGGTAGACACATTATTGACGGAAGTTGAAGAAATCCGGTCACTGGGAATTAAGGCGGTTTTACTGTTCGGTTTGCCGGAAAAGAAGGACCCCATAGGAAGCAGCGCCTTTGACGATAACGAAGCTGTCCAGAAGGCCGTCAGGGCCATAAAGGATAAATTGCCTGACATGGTTGCAATAACAGATGTATGCCTTTGCGAATATACCGACCATGGCCACTGCGGCATAATAGAAGACAGATCTGTTCATAATGATTCCACCCTTGAAATACTGGCAAAAACAGCTCTCAGCCACGCAAAAGCAGGGGCCGATTTTGTCGCGCCGTCAGACATGATGGACGGCCGTGTTGCCGCGATAAGGGATATCCTCGATGATAACGGTTACGGTGACACAGGGATTATATCCTATGCAGTGAAATATGCATCAGCCTTTTACGGGCCTTTCAGGGAGGCTGCTGATTCCGCGCCTGAATTCGGGGACAGGACTGGTTACCAGATGGACCCGGGTAACAGCAATGAGGCAGTAAAGGAGGCATTACTGGATATAGATGAAGGCGCTGATATGATCATGGTAAAACCGGCGCTTCCATACCTGGATATTATCGGACGTGTAAGGGAAGAGTGCCTATTGCCCGTCGCGGCCTATCATGTAAGCGGTGAGTATTCAATGATAAAGGCTGCCGAGGAGAAGGGATGGATTGACGGCCAGAGGACAATGATGGAAAGCCTGACATGTATTAAAAGGGCAGGAGCAGAAATTATCTTTACCTATTTTGCAAAGGAGGCGGCCAAAATTTTAAATAGCTAAACGGCCTTTTCCTCTATCAGTTACCTGGATTCTGAATAGAGATATAAAGCAGAGTGGAAGGAATTTAAATCTGCGTTAATCTGCGAAATCTGCGGCTAAATAAGTTTTTCTCTGCGTTCTCTGTGCGCTCGAGTGACCCTGAGCGAAGTCGAAGGGGAACGGGCGTGAGATAAAAGTTTTTAACAATAAACAATAAACGATAAACTACAAACTGGGTTTTTATGAACCATCCACACACCAAACCAAATCAACCAAGGTTAGTCGCCTGGGAAGTTACACGAAGCTGCAACCTCAACTGTGTTCACTGCAGGGCATCTTCCGACAAGGGCCCCTATGAAGGTGAACTGGGTACTGAAAGGGCCAAACAGATTCTTGATGAAATTACTCTTACCGGCGAACCCATAATTATCCTTACAGGGGGAGAACCCCTCTTAAGAAATGACATATTTGAACTGGCAAGGTACGGAACAGGTCTGGGGCTGCGGATGGTGATGGCGACAAATGGAACACTCCTTACTCCCAAACTGGTTGATGAAATAAAAGAATCAGGCATAAAACGTTTAAGCATATCCCTTGATGGTGAGAATGCTGAAAAGCATGATGCATTCAGAAAAGTTGACGGTGCCTTTGAGTCCTCCCTGAAAGGAATAACACTGCTTAAGGAAGCCGGTGTTGAGTTTCAGATAAATACTACTATTACCCGTCATAACGCAGACGATGTTGAAAAGATCCTTGATATGGCGGTTGATCTGGAAGCGGTAGCTCATCATATTTTTCTGCTGGTGCCTACGGGCAGGGCAAAGGACATGGTAAACCAGGAAATCGATTCTCAAAACTATGAAGAACTGCTTCACTGGTTTTACGGCATGAGGGATAAAACACCTCTTCATTTAAAGGCAACATGCGCGCCCCATTATTACAGGATACTCCGCCAGGAGGCCCATAAAAAGGGAGAAAAGATAGATTTTGAGACATACGGCCTTGATGCTGTAACAAGGGGATGCCTTGGAGGGACAGCTTTCTGTTTTATATCACATGACGGCATTGTTCAGCCCTGCGGGTATCTCGAGTTGAACTGTGGTGATTTAAAGGAGTCATCCTTTGACTCAATCTGGAAGGAATCGAAAATATTTAATGAATTGAGAGATTTTTCAAACTATAAAGGTAAATGCGGCAAATGTGAGTACAGGAAGTTCTGCGGGGGCTGCCGCGCAAGGGCATATGAATCAACAGGGGACTACCTGGCCGAAGAACCGCTATGCGCCTACCAGCCAGGTTGTTGAAATAACGGCTCTCTTGATGAAATTGAATTAGCTTAGCAAACATTATATGCCGTCATGCCCGCGGAGGCGGGCATCCATTTTATTTAGCTTTTAAATATCTTTAATGGATTTCCACCGGAGTTTATCCCGCACTCGATACGGGACCAGAATGACATTGTTTAACCTTACTCGTTTATACGTCATTCCGCGACTTGCCTGTCCCGACGTCGTTTTCGGGGACCGCGGAATCCAAACGCACGTCATTCCCCGACTTGATCGGGGAATCCAGGAAGTTTGTGGTGGGGCATAAAGCCCCACCCTACGTTAAAATCGGTATTCTGTAGGGTGGGGTTTTATACCCGACCGATTTTAGTGTTTTGAGTCAGCGGCTTTACCGTAAACCGCATACCGCCTGTCCAGCCGTAGCATTTTTAACCACCTTAGCTTAAGCGATGGTGGTTGGCGAAGGCGGATAGACCGTAAACCTGTTATTATATCCTAATAATTGAATTTATACCTATAACCGAGATATTATGGACGAAACAGATAAAAACCTACTCAACCAAATCCAATCCGGATTCCCCGTAATACCCGAGCCTTTCCTGGAACTGGGAAAAAGGCTCAATATTTCTGAAAAAGAAGTAATCGACAGGATTAAAAGGCTCAAAGAAGAGGGTGTTATCAGAAGAATCGGCGGAAATTTTAATTCAAGAAAAATAAATTTTACAAGCACACTGTGTGCTGCAAAGGTGCCTGCGGAAAAAGTAGATAAGTTCGTTGATATTGTAAACGGTTACAAGGGAGTGACTCACAATTACCTGAGAAACCATAAATATAATATCTGGTTTACTTTTATTGCCCCCGATACAGAATTTATTGAAAAAGCCTTAAATGATATTTCTGAAAAAAGTGGCGTAAAGGATATACTCAATCTGCCGGCAGTGAAAATGCATAAGATAAAAGTCGATTTTGAGGTTTAATAACCCTCATCCTCTCCTTCCATTTTCGCCCTGAACAACTCAAGCTCATCCTCTGTTATTAGTCCTGCCTTATAAAATTCTTCACCTATACCGTCATTCCATAATTCAGGGATGGACATAACTTTCTTTAAATCTTTCCCTTTTGTGCTGACAATTGTGTATTTAAGTGTCAATTGTGATTTTTTAAACATAAGTGGAACTGGTTTATCGACTATTATATAGTGATATCCCATAAATAAATATCCAATGGCACAAACTATCGCAATTATGACTATTTTTTTTAAAAAAGCACCCATTTCAAGCTCCTTGAAAATATGTCTTTAGCCCAAACACAAAAGAAAATAAAGTTTAAACATCAATGCACATTAGTAAATTGCATAGAAGTATATTTTTCTTGCAGGAATATGTCAATATTCTCCATATCTGACCAGTATAATGGTCAAATATTCCATAAGATTTCTCTTAATGAAACAAAATCACCTTGAGTCTAAATGCGAGCAGAAAAACGTTTTTCTTTTTCACCTGCCCTACGGCGAATAATATTGCCCCCACCAGATTTAGGTATTGGCTGCTTCTGTTTAGTGTTGGCTTGATCAAGTTGATTAAGCATCTTTTTAAGTTTTACTTCTAATTGATTTTGTGTATCTTTGTTCATTATTATTTCTTTTTCTGTTTTATATGTGTTAGAGATTTTTTTGGTTTTTCCCCATAAATGATGCCCATAACATTATGGAGAGATACTCACAAATAGCGCATATTAGTACATCAGTCCTACCCTTATGAGTTTATAATCTAAGGTCTTGAAAGTGTACTGTCTGAATTAGTTCGAGTTTAAAGTGAAAAGTATGGGGATAAAAGGAGTCTATTATTCCATCTGGCAAGATCATTAACCATTTTTGAAAATCAGGTCCTTATCAGAGAGGTTATATCCAAAGGCCAATATAATCTTTCTTTTGGTCTCAATTCGACAACTCATACCATTCTCAATCCTATCAACAGTCAATGGGGAAATACTTGCGTTCCTGGCAAGCTCTGCCTTACTCATGAGGAGTTTCTCCCTTATTTCCCTGACCGTATTGTAAACTAAAATACTCTCCATCTTGATTCTCCCAATGAAGATAATCTTGGTTTATTTCTTTTAGCCTTTGGCGATCCAGCCATCAATGACCTTTTTGTCAAATCGCCAAACTCTGCCGATCCGAATTGAAGGGATCTTCCCTTCTTTGGCTAATTTACATATTGTTATTTGATGCAATTTTAAATAGTTTGCCATTTCT